>JAQXRL010000384.1 GCA_029218505.1 Eubacteriales bacterium
GGCACGAAGATGGATCATGGCTTCCATCAAAAACGGCAAGGACACCCTGGCCCAGCAGGCAAGGAGGAAATGACATGGCATTGCGAATCTCTACCGGTCCCCATCTTCGCACCGAAACAACCACGCAAGGCATCATGCTCCATGTAATCATCGCGCTGATGCCCACCGCAATCGCCGGCGTCTATCTGTTTGGCATACGCGTGGCCGGAATCCTGATTTCATCGGTGGCCTCCGCCGTGCTGACGGAATTTCTCTGGCAGAAGCTGACCAAGAAACCTGTGCGGATTCACGACCTTTCCTGCGTGGTAACGGGGCTCATTCTCGGGCTGAACATGCCGTCCACCGTGTCCTGGTGGATTCCTGCGTTCGGCAGCGCCATCGCGATTCTGATTGCAAAACAGCTCTTCGGCGGATTGGGCCACAACTTTATCAATCCTGCCATGTTTGGCCGCGCCGTGCTGCTGGCCTCCTGGCCCGTTGCCATGACCGGCAGCGCCATGCCGCATCGCTTCTTCGGAAAAGCCTCCGCAAATCTTCCCGCCGACACCGTCACTTCCGCCACGGTTCTGCCTTCCTTGAACGCCACGGGAAGTACCGATTATTCCCTGCAAGATTTGCTTCTTGGAAACATGCCCGGCGCCATCGGCGAGGTTTGCAAGGTCGCCATTCTCATTGGTTTTGTATATTTGCTGATCACCGGCGTGATTACATGGCACATCCCGGTTTGCTTTGCGGGCAGCGCAGTTTTGATGGGCTGGCTTCTGGGCGTCTCGCCTATGGCCACGTTGCTTTCCGGCGGACTGCTCTTTGGCGCGGTATTTATGGCCACGGATTATGTCACCAACCCAATGCTGCGAACGGGGGAAATCATCTTCGGCATTCTGGGCGGAGCGCTGGTGGCCATCATTCGCAAATTTGGCGCGTATCCCGAAGGAGTTACATATGCGATTCTGCTCATGAACATTGCAACGCCGCTCATTGATCGGTGCACGCGCCGCAAAATCTATGGCGAGGTGAAACAACATGCCTAATTCCGAAGGAACGCGTTCCATGCGCAGTATTTTCCTGAACGGCATTCTTGGCGAAAACCCGACATTCCGCCTTGTTTTGGGAACATGCCCCACATTGGCCGTCACGACGGCGGCAATCAACGGCGTGGGCATGGGGCTGGCGGCCACATTTGTTCTGGTCATGAGCAACATTGTCATATCGCTGCTGCGCAATTTTATTCCGGACAATGTTCGCATTCCGGCGTTCATCGTGGTAATCTGCACGTTTGTTACCATCGTGCAAATGCTTCTGCAGGCATTTCTTCCCGCGCTGTATGATGCGCTGGGCCTGTTTATTCCGCTGATTGTGGTCAATTGCATCATTCTGGCCCGGGCGGAATCCTTTGCCAGCAAAAACCCCGTGCTGGCCTCGGCCATGGACGGACTGGGCATGGGCTTGGGCTTTACCCTTTCCATCACGCTGATTGCCATCGTTCGGGAAGTGATCGGCGCGGGCAGCATATTTGGCGTCCAAATTTTGCCGGAAAGCTATCAGCCCATGCTGCTGATGATTATGCCGGCGGGCGGCTTCATTACGTTTGGCCTGCTGTTGGGCATCATTAACACCATTGTGCTGCGCCATACCGCCAGAAAGGAGCGTCAGGCATGAACGTCACGGATTTTACCAGCATGCTTCTGTTCATGGTCAATTGTGTGTTGTGCAACAACTACATTTTTTCCCGCTTCTATGGCTGTTGTCCCTTCCTGGGGGTGTCCAGCAAGGTGGAAACCGCGCTGGGCATGGGCATGGCGGTTACGTTCGTCATGGGCATGGCCAGCCTGTTTACCTATTTTGTATATCATCTGCTGTTGGCGCCGTTGGGCCTTGCCTATCTGCAAACCATCGCCTTTATCGCGGTCATCGCCGGTCTGGTGCAATTCGTAGAAATGTTTATGAAAAAATCCATGGCGGCGCTGTATGGCGCGCTGGGAATTTATCTTCCGCTGATCACCACAAATTGCGCCGTTTTGGCTGTAACGCTGTTGAACATCACGGAAGAATACAATCTTCTGGAAAGCGTGCTCAACGGCGTGTTTGGCGCGCTGGGATTCACGCTGGCCATCGTACTCATGGCGGGCGTGCGGGAGCGCCTGGAAACCTCCGACATCCCGGAAGGCTTCAAGGGATTCCCCATCACCCTGATTACGGCGGGACTCATGTCCGTTGCGTTCATGGGTTTTTCCGGCTTAGTGGGTTAAGGAGGGCGCAATCATGAATTGGACTTCGGTTTTCGGCGCAATGTTGGCGCTGGGCGGCATTGGTCTTGTCTTCGGCGCAATTCTTTCCTTCGCCGCCAAGAAATTCGCCGTACAGACAGACCCGCGCGTAGCGCAGGTGCGGCAAAATCTGGGGGGCGCAAATTGCGGTGCATGCGGTTTTGCCGGATGTGATCAATTTGCGGAAGCGATTGTTCGAGGGGAAGCATCTCCAAACGGCTGTCCTGCGGGCGGCGCAAAAACCGCCAAGGCCATTGGCGA
Source organism: Eubacteriales bacterium (assembly GCA_029218505.1). Classification (GTDB taxonomy): domain Bacteria; phylum Bacillota; class Clostridia; order Christensenellales; family Aristaeellaceae; genus SUG1456. Next base: position 2,529 of record JAQXRL010000384.1, read on the forward strand.
AATCATGGGCATCTCCGTGGACGCCGTGGACGATCTGGTGGCTCGGGTGCTCTGCCAGGGCGAACATGGCGTCGCCAACGACCGGTATGAATATGACGGATACAAAAGCTGCCAAATGGCTTCCAAGCTTTCCGGCGGCAACAAGCTGTGTCACTATGCCTGCTTGGGTTTGGGCGATTGCCAAAGCGTATGCAAATTTGACGCAATTCATATTGAAGAAGGTTTGGCGCAAATCAACCCCGCGAAATGCACCGCCTGTGGCATGTGCGAAAAAACCTGTCCCAGGGGCGTCATTCGTTTGCTGCCCAGGGATGCCAGCGTGATTGTGCGCTGCCGCAATTCCGATACCGGCCGCGTGGCCAGGGAAAGCTGCATGAAGGCCTGTATCGGATGCAAAAGATGTGAAAAGGCTTGCCAATATGGCGCGATTCACGTAGAAAACGGTTATGCGCGCATTGATCCTGACAAATGTGTCCGGTGTGGCGCCTGCATGGATATTTGTCCGTGCGGCTGTATTACAGCCTAAATTTCCCCATACGCCCAAGTCATAACCACCCGTTCAACGGGCAATTATGGTTCAGCGCTCAGGGCGCATTCCCTGCGGTTGCCCTAGGAAGAGGATATCGGGACGATCGTCCATCAAACGCCTCGCACATCCCTTTTGGAGATTTCTTTTGCTTTCTATGAAGATCAAAATCTCGCTGTTCCCACTGGAGCCACATCGCAGGTGTGGCTCCATGCCTTTTGCAAAATCCTTTTTCCTGTCCAGCGGAACAGGCGGCATAACGCCTTTTCGGCAAACAGTAAATCGAAACATCCGAGCACATCGTCCTTCGAAGTGCCCGGATGGATTTTCTGAAAAAGATGGGCTTTCCCCTACCTGGACTCCGCAACCTCCTCCAACAAACCCTCATCCGCCAGCAGCGACAACGCACCTTCCAGCGCCATTCTCCCATGCTGATACGTCAACGCGCCCTGCAAATATGCGGCGTAAGGTTCACGAATGGGCGCATCGGCGCTGAGTTCGATAGAAGCTCCGGCCACAAACGTCCCGGCCGCCATGATCACCTTATTCTGATACCCTGGCATGTCCCATGGTTCCGGCAACGCCTCGCTGTCCACCGGAGAACACATTTGAATTGCCTGAATAAAGCGAATCAGCCGTTCCGGCGACCGCAAACCGATCGCCTGAATAATATCGTTTCTGGGGGCGTCGTAGGCCGGATTTACATCAAATCCTGCCAATTGAAAAGCCCGTGCCGCCAAAATAGCGCTCTTTAGCGCCTGTGCGACGGTATGCGGCGCCAAAAACAGTCCCTGATAAAAGCTCTGATAGCCCGCGGAATAGGATCCCACTTCCCCGCCGATTCCCGGAGCATTCAGCCGGCAAACAGCTTTTTCCACGAATTCCTTTTTTCCGGCCACATATCCGCCCGTGGGCGCGATTCCTCCGCCAGGATTCTTTATCAACGACCCCGCCATGATGTCTGCTCGCGGCTCCTGTGCATCGGTAAACTCCCCATAACAATTGTCCACCATCACGCATATGTCCGGTCTCACCGCATGAATCGCATCAATGGCATCGTTGATTTCCCCAACGGACAGCGACGGTCGCCAGGCATATCCGCGGGAACGTTGAATCAACACCAGCTTTACCTGCGGCGTCATCTGGTCAAAAATCGCCCGCATGTCCAGCTTGCCTTCCGGAGTAAGTTCCGCCTGGCGGTAACCGATTCCAAAATCCTTTAGCGAGCCTTGTCCGGATGTCCCGGTCAGTCCAATGACCTCCTCCAAGGTATCATACGGTTTGCCCGCCGCCGCCAACATCTCGTCTCCCGGGCGCAGCACGGCATATAGACAGATAGCAAGCGCATGGGTTCCACAAGTGATCTGCGGACGGACAACCGCATCTTCCGCTCCCAAAGCATCCCGAAATAACCGTGACAGCGTGTCCCGGCCAATGTCGTCATATCCATATCCTGTGGTTCCGGAAAAATGCCGCAGGGAAACTCTATGCTCCTGAAATGCGGAAATGACCCGGCGTGTATTCGTTTTCTCAATCGCGTCCACCCGGGCAAACGCCTGAGCACAATCCGCTTCCGCCCGTTCCATCATTTTCTCTATGCGTTGGTTTCCATTGGGAATCCGTATATTCGACATGCTATTTCCCCTTTTCCTTTTGCCAGCGTTCCAAAATCTCCCCGGCCAAATCTACCGCGCTTCTGCCCGCCGCAGGAATCCAAATCGTACGCTCATCCCGGCGAAACCACGTCATCTGACGCTTTGCATAATGGCGCGTTGCCAGTTTCACCCGTGCAACAGCCTCTTCGATGGTAGATTCTCCCCGCAGCGCTGCGGCAATTTCCTTGTAACCAATCGCCTGAATGGCCGTAGGATGCTTTTCCTGCTGACGCATCAATTCTCGAACCTCTTCTACAAGGCCTTCCCGCATCATAACGTCCACTCTCGCGTCAATGCGCTGATACAGTGCGTCTCTCGGCCAATCCAGCACAAACAACATGCAATCGCAGGGAGCGTCTCCCTCTTTGTCTTTTCTGGCCTGCTCCGCTTGCGTCCTTCCCGTGAGGCGATAAATCTCCAACGCTCTGCGCACGCGCCGCACATCATTTTCATGATACTTTTCCGCGCTCTCCGGGTCCACGGCCCGCAGCATCTCATGCAACCTGTGCTTTCCATCCACGCCGTTTGTAATCTCATCCAGTTCCTCGCGCAAAGCCGCATCTCCCTTCTGGGAAAAGCTCACCGGACGCGTTAAGGCGTCAATGTACAATCCGGTTCCACCGCAAACCACCGGGAAAAAACCTCGTTTTTTTGCATCCCACGCCGCTTCCAACGCCCGATCCCGATACTGAGACGCGCTGAATTTTTCCGACGGCGCGATCACGCCCAGCAAGTGATGGGCAACGCCGCCCATTTCCTCCAAAGTGGGCTTGGCCGTAAGAATGTCCATGCCCTGGTACACCTGCATGGAATCCGCGGAAATC
>JAQXRL010000385.1 GCA_029218505.1 Eubacteriales bacterium
GACGTAAAAGCCATCGTAGACGCCGGCCTGGAATCCGGCGCGGAATGGTTCATTGTGGAACAGGATCTCTCCCCGGAGCGCCCTGCGTTGGAATCCGCCAAAATGAGCGCAGACACTGTGTTGGCGCTGCTGTAAGCCAAATTGCGGAAACGACCATCCCTGGATGCCCGTCAAAGGGCGTTCAGGGATCTTTGTTGTTCCCAATCGACGAAGCAGACCCTATCTCCTTTCCCCCAGGCATTTCTCAATCGTGGATTTTCAGGATAATTTTAACAGAAATTTCGCATCAAACGGTTGCAAAGTCCCTTTCCAGAAGATATACTTGTGTAAATTTGTGTGATAAAGGAGAAAGATTGTGTTTCTTTTCGACAACATTCTCCGGTTTGCCGCAGAAGGACGCACGGCAGCATGACCTACGCGCGGATGTATGATCGGTCCGAAGCATTGGCGATCTTTCTGCTGAACAAATATCCCGGAAAGAGCGCGATCCTTCTTTGGGGCGACAAGGAAAACGACATGCTGTGCTGCATGCTGGCAGCGCTAAAGACAGGAAGGCCCTATGTCGTGATTCCGTATTACTACCCGGAAAGCCGCATACGGCAAATCATGGACAATTGCGGGCCATGCGCCGTTTTCGCGCCTTGCCCCAAACCGTTTCCCATAAACGGTTTGGACGAATATCGCCAGGACGCCATTGACGCCTTGTGCGCGGAATATGCCGGACGAACCGTGGATCCTTCCAACTGGATCCAGCCCGACGACACTGCCTGCATCATTTATACGTCCGGCAGCACCGGCACGCCCAAAGGCGTTCTGGTTTCCTGGAAAAACATCGAAACCATGACCAACTTCTATTACCCCATTGTAAATTTTGGGATTGACCGTCCCCGAGCCTTGAATTTTTCGCCATATGCGTTCTCCACGTCTCTCACCGTGGTATACAGCAATATGGGGCGCCTTGGAAGCACGCTGTACGCGGTGCCCGCCGCCATGGTGAAGGATTTCCCAAGTCTGTTTGCATATTTCCTGCAAGTGGATCCCCATTATTTCACCTGCACGCCCAGTTTCGCAAATCTTTGCCTGCGGGACGAACGCTTCTCCCGGGAAAACCTGCCCTCCTTGCGCCGCATTGGGATTGGCGGGGAGGTTCTGTCCGGCGCCTTGGCCCGACGGTTGCGCGAACGTCTGCCCGGCGTAATCCTGGGCAACGGCTATGGCTCCACGGAACTTACGGCCGCCTCCATCGTCTGCGATCTGTCGGAAGAGATGATCTCCCAGGGCGATCCCATGCCCATTGGATATGCCGCGCCCCAGGACCGCTGCCTCGTCTGCGACGAAGCGGGAAATGAATTGCCCGACGGGGAAATTGGAGAACTGGTCGTAATTTCCGATCTCGTTACCAAGGGGTACAATCACATGCCCGAAAAAACGGCCGAACTGTATTTCACCGCCGCAGACGGCCGTCGCGGTTTTCATACGCGTGATCTCGTGCGAAAGGAAGGAACGTTGTATTATTACATCGGCCGGCTGGACAATCAAGTGAAGGTGGGCGGTTACCGCGTGGAAATGGAAGAAGTCGAACGCCATCTTTCCCGCGTGGATTGCGTGGCCCAATGCGCCGTGGCTCCCGCCACACAGGACGGTCGAGTGCTGATGCTGGTGGCATATGTGGTGCTAAAGCCCCATGAAAAGAAGGGAATTTCCACCACCGTTTCGATAAAAAAGGCCCTGGCCGAAATGGTTCAGCCATACATGATTCCTCAAAAGATCGTATTTCTGGACGCCCTGCCCCGCAACACAAACGGAAAGATTGACCGTCCGCGGCTAAAGGAAATGTCGGTGGTACTGAATCCGTAGGGCCCGCGACGCCCAGAAAAGAAAGGAACACCCTGCAGGGCATGTTTGCTGCGTTTTCGCCGGGATCGATCGCTCCGCAACATCTGTTCGCCAACAATGCATGCGAGCGCAATGCCTGGCGCGTCACACCCTGACGGCAACATGCAATTTTGCGCCGATCCATCAAGCACAGGCCAACGTTTGATGCGTTCTGCGCCCGGCATGTTCCCGGAACATTCCTCTTTCAGAATGCAAGACCATTTTGGGGGCGCAAAGCGCCTATACAAAAAAAACAGGAGGCAATTCAAATGAACGTACAACAGGCAATTCTCACGGCGATGGAGGACATTCTCGGCTTGGAACAGCAGGAAATGCTGGAAAATTTGGATCTGGATCTGTTTGAAAACGGACTGGTCGATTCTCTGGGCATCGTATCCCTGATCACAGAGGTAGAGGGACATATCCATCACAAGATTGCCATCAAGCAGATTGCTCCCGACAGCTTCCGCACGGTAAACCTCCTTGCGGCGGCCATTGAAAAACAGCTTGGCTGACAACCCCCCGATTCCCTCTTCCGGGAATCGGGGATCAGACTGTCGAAGAACGCAGGGAGACACCAGAGGGCTTGGGGCCACTCGCATTCCAATCGTGGCCGGCAGCATGTGCGGCGACCGCGGACGCTGATTTTGCGGCCGAAATCCGCAGGATTTCTGCAAAATCTGGAGAGGGTGGCTGCGGCAGGGGAGCTTGCTTCCCCGTCCGCCAAGCTCGTCAAAACGTCTTTTGGGACAAGCAGACCCCCGATTCCCTCTTCCGGGAATCGGGGGTTTCCGTTGTTGGCCGAACGTCAGTTGAATTTGATAAAGCGCCGGGTAATGCGATATCCCGCCACATCCATGGCGCGTCCGGCCTTCCCCGGCAGAACAAACGCCACGTTTGGCGTAAGATAGCGCAGCCGTCTGTACAGTTTCGCGTCCAGGGAATACAGATATTCCCACAATTCACGGCGTTTCTGCAAATGTTCCTCCGTGCCGGAAAGCGTCAAAAACATGCTGGGCACGGTCATCATGATGGAGCAATAGTGAACCATATAGCGATACAGGCGGCGGTTTTCCTCCTTAATCGCGGAAAAATCATACATGGAGATAATCTTGCGAGTGACCAGGAGCTGCTGGTCTATGCGGCGAATGATGTTATCCTCCGCCACGGACTGATCGCTGCGGCCGATAAAATAGCGGTACAAATCCACATCCAGGTAATATATGCTCTTTACCAGCGGCAGCGGCGTGAACACAAACAAATTGTCCACATAAAACGTATGCTTGGGCAGTTCCAGATGCGCATCCCGCAAAATTTGCGTGCGGAAGATTACCGAATGCATCAAAAGGTATTGGGAAGGCGGAAACCAGCCCACGTCCTGCCAGGAACATACCTGTCCCCGGGGAATGATGCGCCGATAATGCACCACATGCCGCGTATCATCCTCCACATGCTCATAGACATAATTGCACACCATCATGTCCACAGGATGCTCCATTTGAGAAAACGTCCGCAAATGCTTCAGGGCTTTGCAATATGCGTCTGCATCCAGCCAATCGTCGGAATCCACCACCTTGTAATACAATCCCGTCGCGTTTCGCAGGCCCTGGTTTACGCCTTCGCCATGCCCGCCGTTTTGCTGATGAACGACCCGCACAATCTCCGGATACATTTCCTGATATTCGTCGGCAATTCGTCCCGTGTCGTCCGTGCTTCCATCGTCCACAATGATAATCTCTATGTCTTCCCCACCAGGAAGGATGGATTCAATGCATTTTCGCATATATGCGGCGGAATTATAACAGGGTACGGCGAATGTGATCAGTTTCATTGGTACCTCCGTAATTTCTTTGTTGTATGTATTCTAACATAACTTTGGCCAAAAGGAAAGGTGCATACCTTAAGGATTCCTGAGAGAAAGATTAGAATTGCGGCGAAGTTGTGGCATCCATTTTGACGGACGATGGCCAGCATTCGTTTCATTCCGCGCGCAAAGCATTCCCTCGCGTGGAAAATCGCCCGCCGCCGTTCACAAAATAACAAACAATTCCTTTACTTTCTGCCCGGAATCGGATATAATAACTTGCATACATCCCGCGCATGGGAGCCAAATTTTTCGCGCGGGCTGGCCGCGCCCGGATTTGGGCACGACTGTTTTATGAAAGGAGGATGTGTCATGGCACAAGTTCTTGTTCGCTCTCTGTATGAAGCCACGCCCCAAAGCGATATGGCAGACATTACGGTCAGCGGCTGGGTACGCACGACGCGGGAAAGCAAGTCCTTTGCGTTCGTGGAGGTCAACGACGGCAGTTGTTTCAAAAACCTGCAGGTCATTGTTGAGGAGGATAAGCTGCATAATTACCGGGATGTGGTGAAAGCGTTGAACGTGGGCGCTGCCCTGGAAGTTACCGGAACCTTGGTTGTCACCCCCGGCATGAAGCAGCCCTTTGAACTGAAGGCGGACAGCGTGACCATCCTTGGCGACAGCCCTTCGGATTATCCTTTGCAGAAAAAACGTCATACGTTGGAATATTTGCGCACCATTCAACATCTGCGGCCCAGGGCAAACCTGTTCCAATGCGCGTTTCGGGTGCGTTCCGTCGCCGCGCAGGCCATCCATCGTTTCTTCCATGACAAGGGCTTTTTGTATGTGCACACGCCCCTGATCACCGGCAGCGATTGCGAAGGCGCAGGCGAAATGTTCCAAGTAACCACGCTGGACGTGGCGAATCCTCCCCGCACGCCGGAAGGACAGGTGGATTATACCCAGGATTTCTTTGCCAAGCCTGTGTCGCTTACGGTTTCCGGACAGCTGAACGCGGAAATCTTTGCCATGGCGTTTCGCAACGTGTACACGTTCGGTCCAACCTTCCGCGCGGAAAACAGTTTTACGCCCCGCCATGCCGCGGAATTTTGGATGATTGAACCGGAAATTGCCTTTGCCACCCTGGAAGAGGACATGCAATTGGAAGAGGAAATGGTGAAATACATCATCGCCGCTACCTTGGAAGAATGTCCCGCCGAGATGGAATTCCTAAACAACTTTGTGGATAAAGGCCTGATTTCTCGCCTGACTGCCGTTCGGGATGCCGATTTTGGCCGCATCTCGTACACGGAAGCCGTGGACGTATTGCAAAAATGCGGCCAGAAGTTCGAATATCCCGTATATTGGGGATGCGATTTGCAGACCGAGCACGAACGTTATCTTACCGAAAAAGTGTTTGGCCGCCCTGTGTTTGTTACGGATTATCCCAAGGAAATCAAGGCCTTCTATATGCGCATGAACGATGACGGCAAAACCGTGGCCGCCGCTGACCTGTTGGTTCCCGGCGTCGGCGAGCTTTGCGGAGGCAGTCAGCGCGAAGAACGGCTGGACGTGCTCACCGCGCGCTTGGAGGAATTGGGCATGTCGCCCCAGGATTACTGGTGGTATCTGGAATTGCGCAAATACGGCACCGCCAAGCATGCCGGATTTGGAATGGGGTTCGAACGCATGATTATGTATCTCACCGGCATTTCCAACATCCGCGACGTTTTGCCCTTCCCTCGCACCACCCGCAACGCGGATTTCTAATTCATTTCCCCATGTTCGGTTTGCCATGCCGGACATGGGGCTATTTTTATCCCACAGGAAAGCGCAGCACCACTTTGAACAGATCGCCATCCGGCAAAAGGACGCATCGTCCGCCCATACATTCCGTAAGGCTGGCGGCAATGGAGAGACCCAGCCCGCTGCCTTCGCCGGAACGCGCGGCGTCTCCGCGCACAAAGCGCTCCATCAACTGTTCCGCAGAAAGATTGAGCGGCGCCCGGGAAATGTTCTTCACGGAAATCTCCGCGGTAGCGCCCGTCGCCATTACGTCAAAGTACGCGCGGGTTCCGGGCATTGCGTACTTCACCACATTCCCAATCAAATTGTCCAGCACGCGCCACAGCAATCGCCCGTCCGCCAGAATCCATATGTCCTTTCCGTTTGCGCCCATCACAGGCATGACGCCCGCCTTCTCCAGCCGGTCGGCATATTCGCCCAGACACTGTTCCAGCAATTCCGTCGCGCACAGCCTTTCCAGATTGACGCTGATTGCGCCGGAAGAGGCTTTCGAAGCTTCCACCAAATCCTCCGTGAGTTTCTTCAGGCGCGCGGACTGGCGATCCAGCACCTCCACGTATTCCCGCGCGGATTCCGGCGAAACATCCAGTTTCTTCAGCAAATCCACATAACTCACAATGGATGTCAGCGGCGTCTTCAAATCATGGCTGACGTTGGTGATCAGATCCGTCTTAAATCGTTCGCTCTTGAGCCGTTCGTTCACGGCCTTTGCCATGCCGTCGCGAATGCCGTTCAGCGCCTCGCCATGCGCTTTGAATTCCCATTTCATCCGGGATGTATCCACATTGTAATCCAATCGCCCTTGGGCCAGCGCCTGCGCGCCCACATGCAGCTTGCGCATCTGCCACAGAATATGCACATAAGCGTACAGCAGAATTCCATCTATCACCATCGCCAACAGAATGACGGCGCCTATGCCGTTGATCATCGCCGATAAAAAGAACAGATTCACCAACACCGCCGCGATCAGCAGCGCCACGCCCTTCCATACCAGCGGCAGCATGGCGAAAAATCGCCCGATTCCCCGAAGAACGCTGTATGTCAACGTGCACTTCCACAGCACATGCGTCTTTACGCGCACCGCCAGGGTCATCATCAGCGCCAACGCCAGCGAAGCAATGCCCATGATGCAGGCCGCCAGGGCGGATACCACCAGTTGCCATATGGAAGAATCGCTCACCGCTTGAACAAACAGGCAAAACCCGCCTCCCAGCACGATGTCCAGCGCCAGATAGATCTCCAGGGCAATTTCCTCCTGCCAGCCGCACTCCGGCTTCTCTCCCGTTTCCCGCCAACCGGCCATGCGCATCAGACACACCGTCAGCGCCACCAGCAGCAGACAGCATCCCGCCGTTCCAAACAAAAACAAATTTCTCTTCGCCGCCGCCCACGCGACAAAATCATACTTCCAGCCCAACAGCGCCCCATAGTCCACACCCGGTTTGGTATACAGCGAAAGAACATATCGCTGCCCCTGCGCCTGACTCTCTTCCACCGCAGGACTCGGTTGTTCCACGCCCGTCATGTCCGTTCTGCCGGCGGTAGAATTCTTTTCCGCCTTTGCCGTTGGCGCAAGTATATCCGTGCCTTGGGGATGCATCCCATCATAATTCCCCAGATGGGAGACAAATGCCAATTCCCCCTCCTCCCGGCTGCGATTGCTCCAAACCTGTTCCCCGGACTCCTTGGAGAGGACGGCCGCAAAATCCATTTCCCGGGCGATTTTCAACGCCCCATCCATGTCGCCCTGGGAAATGCTTTGGGACATCCTGGCAACGTCGGAACAGACCAGCTCCCATACGCCGCAGGCAGCGAGAATATCCGGGTGCTCATCCTGGTAAAACCCCTCCTGGGCGCACCAGTACGTCCCCAGAGCAGAAAAAACGCCCGCCGTGGCCACCAATACTGCCAGGGCAAAGACCACGAACTTGACCCAAAACCGCCCGGCTTTCCGCTTCGTTTCCATCCTATTTCTCCTCCAGCTTATATCCCCTGCCCCATACGACCTTCAGCCAACGGGGATGTGCAGGGTCGATTTCCAGCTTTTCCCGAAGATGACGGATATGCACGGCCACGGTTCCCTCCGCGCCAAGGGGCGCGTCTTTCCACACCTGGCGATAGATTTCCGCCGAGGAATACACTTTGCCCGGATGCAGCATCAGCAGCCGCAAAATGTCGTATTCCGTGGGTGTGAGGGCGACGTCTTCTCCCCGCAGCGTCACCAGCTTTCTGCCATCGTCCATGGAAATATCTCCAACCGTAATCAATTCCGGCCGTTGAACCATGCCGCCCAGCAAAGCATAGCGCCGGATCTGAGCCTTGATTCGCGCAAGAAGTTCCATGGGATGGAAAGGCTTGGTGACATAATCGTCCCCGCCAGCGGTAAGCCCCAGAATTTTGTCCGTGTCTTCGCCCTTGGCCGTCAGGAAGATTACCGGCACATTGCTTTGCCCTCGCAGGCGCATGGTGGCCTCCACGCCATCCAGCCGCGGCATCATCACGTCCATCAGCACCAGCGACACTTCTTCCCGGGAGAGTATCTCCAGCGCCTCTTCGCCGTTTTCCGCCTCCAACACCCGATATCCCTCCGCGATGCAGTAAATCCGAATTGCTCCGCGGATATCGCTGTCGTCATCGCAGACCAGTATGGTGTGCATTTCCTTCACCTCGCAATTCCAATCATATCAGAAATTCCATTAAGATACCATCCGCCAAATTCTTAGGAGTTTCTTAAGACGTCGGGGGAAACGCGGCGCAGCGAAAACGCCAGAAAAAAGCCCGTTGCAATGCAACGGACTTTTCCAACGCGACTTAACGATAGCCCAGGCGCACAAGCCAGTTTTGCACCAGAGAAATCCATTGCGTTACGTCCGGGTACTCCTGGGCCAAGCCAAGGCCATGCCGGCCCTTGGGGAAAATATGCATTTCGAAGGGGACTCCGCATCTGGCCATGGCGCTTGCCAGCATCAGGCTGTTTTCCACAGGAACCGCCTCGTCCGTCGCGGTATGCCACAAAAACGCCGTGGGGGTGTCCGGCGTCACGTTGCATTCGGCCGAATAATGGCGAACCAATTCGGGATTTTCCGCCTCCGCGCCCAGCAGATTTTTCCGCGTACCATCATGCCCAAAGTTTCCCAGGCTGACCACCGCATAGCAAGGAACAAAGGCGTCCGGACGGGAAGAAAGCCGTTCGATGGGATCTTCCGCGTCGGGGTCTCCCGAATCGTACAATGTGGCTGCGCAGCAGGTCAGGTTTCCTCCCGCGGAAAAGCCCAAAATCGCCACCTTTTCATATCCCATGGACCGAACCACCCGAATCGCACGCTTGGCGTCGGAAAGAGGCGCTTCCCGGTGACAAGGCGCCACGCGGTAATCCAGCACATAGGCAGACACGCCGGCTTCATTGATCATTCTGGCGATGGGCGCGCCCTCGTGGCCCGCCTTCATGGCATACCCGCCGCCGGGACACACCACCACCGCGCCCCTGGAATTTTCCACGGGATAACAGGCGATGGAAGGCTGGGCCTGATTGGGAGACATTTCCGAATACGGAGCTTCCCGGCCCGGCCACAGCGGCAGCACCTTGCGGGAAGACTTGTGGTATGCCGCCAGCTTTTTGTCAATTTCCGCCCAGCGCCGGCGCATGGATTCATCCTCTGCAACCGGTTCAAAACCCAGGCGCTTGTATATTGCGATGGCGGGCAGGCGGAAGTCGTCCGTCAACAGGCTGGCCGTGCGCACGCCGTGTTCCTTCATGTATTTTAGCACGACATACACTGCATGCAGGCCTGCGCCATTGCCTGCATAATAGCGGTTCGTGCCCACCATATGCACCGTGCCCCGAGTGGGATCATCGCCGATTTGCGCCGATGCCGTGGCCACAGGCTGGCCAAACTGCCGCAGGATAAACACGCGCTCCGGCGCGCAGGCGGGATCCTTGGCAATACTTTCATAACTGCACGGTTTTCCAAAGGAATTTTCCACAATGACTTCCCAGGCCCGCGGCCCGCCGGGTTCGGCGGCGGTGGTAACGGTAATGTCTTCCGGCATCGGTCCGATGTCCGGCAAATCCTGCGTCAAGTCAAGGCGCATGGCCAGTTGTCTGGTGTCTTCCATGGGAATTACCTCCTTTTTTACAGTTCCGGGATCATTTCCGCAAGTCTTCCGTATTTCAAATCCGGCACGGTTTTGCTGGCCGCCAGCATTTCTTCTGTCGTTTCCCCGCTCATCACCAAAATGGACAACATTCCGCTGCGCAAACCGGTTTCAATATCCGTGTACAGCCGGTCGCCCACCATGGCCATTTCGCCGTTCGTTCGACCGGTGCGCATCTGCGCCGCTTCCACGATTCCGGCGTTGGGCTTTCCCACGATGAGTTCCGGTCTTCTGCCCGTAGACGCTTCAATGAACGCCATAATGGCGCCGATATCCGGGGCAAAGCCCGTTTCGGTGGGACAATTGAAATCGGGATGGGTCGCAATATAAGGAAGGCCTGCCCGCACAAAATCGCACACATCGGTCATTTTTCTGTAATCCAGCGTGGTATCATAGCCAACGACCACAATTTCCGGATTTTCCATGTCCACCGCAATGCCTGCTTCGGCAAATTCCTCCAGCAAAAAGGAATTCCCCAACACAAAGGCACGCTTGCCGGGATACAGTTGTTTCAACTTCAGGCATGTCGCCTCGCCGGAAGTCAATATTTTGCTTCTGTCCACCTCCAGGCCCATCCTGGCAAGCCGCTGCACGTAAAACGGCGCGTTATGAGAAGAATTGTTGGTCAAAAACAGAAAGTCCCGCCCTGTTTCGCGCACTCTTTGGATAAACTCCAAGGATCCGGGAATGATGTTGTTGCCCAGATAAAAGGTTCCGTCCATATCCAGCAAAAAACATTTTACATCTTGAAGCCGCATATGTATTTCCTCAATCCTCCAAAAATTCGATCAAGCCTTCGCCCATGCGTTTTACGGGCGCCAACGCCTCTACGCGATACCCGGCCTCGCGCAGTTTTTCCATGCCCGGCTGAAATGCCTTGGCAATCACCGCGCCCACGCCCACCACCAGGGCGCCCGCCTGTTCCAACAGGCGAATCGCGCCAAAGGCCGCCTCTCCGTTCGCCAAAAAATCGTCGATTACCAGCACGCGGTCCTCCGGCGCAAGAAAGCGGCGCTTCAACGTCAGCTGATATGTTTTCTGTTTGGTAAACGAAAAAACCTCCGTTTGCAAAATATCTTCGCAAAGAATGCTGGACACGGATTTCTTCAAAATCACCATATCCACGCCCAGGGAGAGCGCCGTCATGGCAGCCGGAGCAATTCCGGAGGATTCAATGGTAACCACCTTGGTTACGCCATCGCCTGCAAAGCGCCGTGCAAATTCCCTTCCCACTTCCTGCATCAGACGCGGATCTACCTGATGGTTCAAAAAGGAATCCACCATCAATACCTGTTCGTTCAACGCTTTGCCGTCCTTCAGAATCCTCTGTTTGAGAAGCTCCATGTCTGCGTCACAGCCTTTCCTTCGTATTTTCTCCGCGATTCTCCGCCTCGGGAAGATCTTCGCGCAATTTTTCCACAATGGCCCATTCCACGCGCCTGTCCGCAATTTCCTCCACGCTGATGCGCAGACCGAGTTTTTCCACCACGGGCCGCGCGCCATCCGCGGGAATTTCCGTCAGGCAGCTCAATACCAGACCTCCCAGGGTTTCGTATTCCTCGTCCTCTGGAAAGTCAACGTTCAGCGCCTCGCCCAAGCGGTCCAATGCCACCGACCCGCTGACGCGATACCGCCCGTCCGGCAAAAGCGTGATTTCCTGCTCTGCCTGGGGATCAAATTCATCGTAGATATTCCCCACGATTTCTTCCAGCAAATCCTCCAGGGTAATCAATCCGCCCGTGCCGCCATATTCGTCCACCACGATGGCCATATGCTGCTTGCGCGTTTGCATTTCCCGAAACAGCACGTCCGTGCGCACGCTTTCCGGCACAAAATATGCCGGGCGGATCATTTCCCGCAGGCGCTTTTTTTCGCCCGCACAGGCGTTGAGCAGATAATCCCGGGCAATGAGAATTCCAATCACATTGTCAATATCCCCTTCATACACCGGGAATCGGGATAGGCCGCTTTCCCGAATGGTGGCGAGAATTTTTTCCGCGTCGTCTTCTGCGTCCAAGGCGGTCATGTCCTTGCGATGCACCATACATTCTCCGGCGGTCATGTTGTTGAATTCAAAGATGTTTTCAATCATCTCCTTCTCGCCGGCCTGAATGGTGCCCTTCTCCTCGCCAATGTCCACCATCATGCGGATTTCTTCCTCCGTAACGTGCTCCTGGGCGTTCACGGGCTGAATGCGCAGCACCTTGAGAACCAATCCCGTCACGGCGCAGCACGCAAGCGCCGCCGGCGAAAACACCGTCGCGGAAAAGAGCGCCGGCATGGCGGCAACCGCAATGGTTTTTTCCGGACGATTGACCGCCAGACATTCCGGCAGCTGCACCCCCAAGGCATAACTCGCCAGGACAATGGGAACAAAGAGAATGAGTCCCGCAAGGAACCCGCCGGCAGAGCCTTCAAACATGGCAAGGCGTTCCCGCAACGGCGGATACAACCATGCGCACGCACAAACGCACGCCGCCAAAAGCAGCATCCATTGCGCGGCCTGCACCAAATCCGCTTTGTCGTCCGTCAATTCCTGAAGCCGCATCACCCGGCGGGCACGAGATTCCCCCTGTCCTGCGCGCTTTTTCCATTCGGCTTCATCCAGAAACGGAAGGGCGACCTCCGCGGCATGACTGCACGCCGCCAAAAACAACAGAATCATCCACAACAATATCGGACCAAAAGGGTCTGCGGTCAAAACAATACCTCCCCGTGGCGACACGAACCAAAACTCCCACGCATTTGGCAGAAAATGAGTCTAATTCTTATTATAGCACATGCCGCGATTTTTTCACCATATTTCAATGCAAATTTTGTGTGATTTCCCAATGCCGCAACATGGGCATGCTATAATGCGGATAGAAAACGCCAGCATGATTCCATGCCGGTAAACGGCGCTTCCTTTCGCGCCTTCCGGCCGTCATGTTTTCATACACACATTTTGAAGAACCGGAGGAAGTTTTATGCAGCGCAACTCGGATCTGGCCTTGGCGCGCCAGCTTGCCAAACAAGTGTCCCACCAGGGTGGAAGAGCGTATTTCGTGGGCGGATGCGTGCGGGACAAACTGATGGGCATTGCGGGAAAGGATATTGACGTGGAGGTATACGGCATTACGCCCGCAGCGCTGCGGGAAATCTTAAGCGGCATGGGCCAGGTGCTGGACAAGGGCGCCAGCTTCGGCGTATTGGGCCTGCGCCATTCGAACATGGACATCGCCATGCCTCGCCGGGAAAGCCGCACGGGCAATCTGCACACGGATTTTGATGTGTCCGTAGATCCGTTTTTATCCACCATGGAAGCCAGCCGCCGCCGGGACTTTACCTGCAACGCCCTGATGGAAGACGTGCTTTCCGGGGAAATTATCGACCATTGGAACGGCCGCGCCGATTTGCAAAACCACGTCCTGCGCATGGTATGCGCGGAAACCTTCCGGGAAGATGCCCTGCGCGCATTTCGTGCCGCGCAGTTTTCCGCCAGGCTGCAAGCATATATAGAGGAAGAAACCCTGACGCAATGCCGCCTTATGGACGTTTCCGCCATCTCGCGGGAGCGCGTGTACGAAGAAACCGTCAAGGCCCTGACGAAGGCTTCCCAACCCTCCATTTATTTCCGGGCTTTGCGGGAAATGGACCATCTGAAGGAATTCTTTCCGGAGATTCAGGCGCTGGCCACCGTAGCGCAAAATCCCCAATATCACCCGGAAGGGGACGTTTTTGAACACACCATGCTGGTGCTGGACGCGGCTGCGACGTTGCGAGACAAGGCAGAATGGCCTCTGGCATTTATGTTTGCGGCGCTCTGCCACGATCTGGGCAAGATCGTGGCCACGGAAATTTCCCCGGAAGGCAGAATTACGTCTTATGGGCATGAAGTCAAGGGACTTCCCCTGGCCGACCGGCAGATGCGCAGGATTACCAACCAAACCAAGCTGATTGAATACGTAAAAAATATGATGGAACTACACATGCGCCCCAACCTGATGGCTCGCAGCAAATCCAAGCGATCCAAAACGCGCCTTCTGTTCGATCTGAGCGTATCTCCCAAAGACTTGATCCTGCTTTCCCGGGCAGACGCATCCGGCAAACTGGACGCGCCTTACGACGAAGGCCTGGAAAAATTTCTTTTGGATCGCTATGCGGACTATCGTTCTGTTCTGACCCGTCCCATGGTCACCGGAGAAGACCTTCTCCAGGCCGGCGTCGAGCCCGGGCCAAGCGTGGGCCGCTTGCTGCGGCGAACCCGCCAACTGCATTTCTCCGGCTTGGAAAAAGGCCGCGCCCTGGCTCAGGCCTTGCGGGAATACCAGAAAGAATTTTCTTAACAAATCTTTGTCATTCCATCGCATAAACATGGCGCTTTGTTTGGAAAAAATCGGATTTTGTGGATAAAAAAGATTTGACATGTGACAAATCTTGCGATATAATTACATTGATTGTAATAATTTGGAGGGGTAAGCACGATGAAATACATATCAAGACTGTTGTCGGTGCTGCTGTGCCTGGCATTGTTCGCCACGAGCACAGCGTTCGCGACGTCTGACGCGGAGCCTGATGTTATTCCGTCTGTGGCTCCGTCCGCAGATTCGTCTGCGGTTCCATCCGTGGCTCCGTCTGCGAATACATCGGATTCTGTGAAAGAAGACTCATCCCAGCCCAGCGGCGCAGAGACAGTTGCACCGTCCGCTGCAACCCATGAGCCGAACGACGCGAACGTTTCTCCGAAAGCGACTTCTTCCGAAGCGCCTGCGCAAAGCGAAGGCAGCGGTTCCACGGAGAGTAAGACCAAAAATGTGCAGCCGGAACAATCTTTGAAATTCAAAGAAAGCCGCCGCACCATGGAACTGCGCGAATTTGACAAGGACTTCGATTACCAGCGCGCCTTCCCCATCGAGTACACTCCCGCCTCCTTGGAGGGCGAAGAGTTGTATTGGCAAGTGAAGGAAAATTGCCGCCAAATCGCCAATTTTGTTGAATACGACGCGAAAACCGGCGACCTTGCCGACGAAAACACCGCGGAAGAGGATATCCTGGTTCGCTTCGAGGTATATCAAACGGGCGAGGCTTACATCGGCGTCAACCTGAAGCGAGACGCAACGGTATTCGGGTATTTTGTACTGACCATCGTGGACAATCCGGCCGAGCCTTCGGCCCAAACGTCGCAGAGCGATTCTCTTGCATCGGCGCCTCTTCTTGGCTCTCCTTCAGGAGATCCGGAATCCATCTATCCTTCGATCACCGTAACCGGCGAAACCAATCTCATCGTCGGCAGCCATCACACCTACACGGCACAGGCCAGCAATTTTGAAGCGAATCCCACCATTGTCTGGAGCGTCGCCAATGCCGACGGCGCTGCGGATGCTCATGCTTCCATCGACGAAGCAACCGGTGAGCTTACCGCCCTGAGCGCAGGCGACATCCTCGTCACCGCCACAGCCAAGGACACGGAGATTTCCGGTTCCATTTGCGCGACCGTTGTTCCGCAGGCCGCTGTGCCTTCGATTGCCATCACCGGCCCCTCGAGCCTTGTGGCAGGCGATTCGCACCTCTACACGGCGCAGGCCAGCAATTTTGCAGCGAATCCCACCATCGTCTGGAGCGTCGCCAATGCCGACGGCGCTGCGGATGCTCATGCTTCCATCGACGAAGCAACCGGCGAG
>JAQXRL010000386.1 GCA_029218505.1 Eubacteriales bacterium
CACGGGTGCTGTTTTTTCTCTGGAAAAATCGCTGCCCTGCAGATTTTTCGGCCGGAATCCGCAGGATTTCATCAAAATCTGGAGAGGGCGGCGGGGCGCTTGCTTCCCCGTCTGCCAGCTTGTCCCTGCGGATACATTTCCGCCGGTATTCCCCGTTCAGCCTTCGCGTGTCTCTTCCAACGCTTGACAAATCCTCCGTGGAACGCGGCGCCCCTGGGTCAATCGCATGCACAGCCTGCTTTTGCAAAGACACGTTCTTCCATCCGAAGCGCAACCAAGTCCTGCCTTGCCGACACACAGCAAACGGCAGCGCCGGTCGATTTTTCGGTGCTGCCGTTATAACGCAATTATTTCGCCGACAGAATAGAAGTCATCGCGGGGCTGTTGCGCTGGCTCAACGTGGGATGGCGGTGTTCAATGGCCGCCATGGCAATCTCCACGTCCTCATGCACCTCGTCCGGCGTGAATGCACCCAGCGTCACCATATCGCACGGACGCAATGTGGCATAGCTGAAAGTCAGGCCCACAAAAGGCGTGCACCGCCCCGCCGCCATAGATTTGATGCTCATCACGGGTTTCTTTGCGTTCCAAATGATCCTGTTTACCGCTTCTACCTCAATCTGCATCAGGAACCCCATACAATTATAAATCTGCACATAGGTTTGCACATCGTATTCATTCTCGTCGGAATACTGAATCAATTCCGGCATGTGGGCAGAAAGGCCAGGAATCATGCCGTTTTGACGAATCATGTCCAAATAATCCGGCAGCCGTTCCAAGGTATGACTGTCCTTGCGAACCAATTGCTCCGCGGCCATGTGATGAATCAGGCAGAACGTCGCGCCGTCCTTTCCACATTTGCGAATCTTTGCCTCCGCTTCTGCCCTGCCTTCCGCCGTGTTTTCCACGTTAATGGCCGGCGTTACAATCTGGATCATGGGCTTCCCATATCGCTCCTCCGTCAACCGCATGCCTTGTCGCAGCACGCTGTTTTCCCCAAAATCGGGCGCCATCACGGCGTCAATGCCGTACTCCATGTATGCATCCAACACGGCCGCAGGAACTTCCGGCCGGGAATGGCGGTTTTTGATCATGGCGTCCGCCGCCGCGCCGGTATGGCTGTAGCCTAAAATCCAATTGGTGCCCACCAACATGCGCGGCAGAGAAATGCCGCCAACCTCTGTGCGAGGAAACGTACCCATCAAGACCCCTCCCATATTGCTCGATTCCAACGCATTGAATCTGGCATGATTATATCTCATGATCCCCCCGGACACAATCCATTTTTCCGATGCAATGATTGACAAAACCGACATGCAAGCGTATACTGTCGCCATTGGAGGGATTGTAATGCGCCTGACCATGACGGGAATGTCCTATGAACATCTCCAGGGCTGCGGCAGCCATGCGCACGACCAATGGGAGATTGTCGTGGTGCTGCATGGCAGCGGCACCCTGCGCGTAGGGGATCTGGACATTGAATTTGTGCCCGGAACCATTGTATGCCAGCCGCCCAATATCCCCCACAGTTCCATCGGCACGCCGGATTTTCAGGACATGTATTTGCGAATCGACGGGTTTGTGCCGCCTTCCCCGGAAAAAGTACCCATTTTCCAGGATGATGAAGAAAAACGATTTTCTACGCTCAGCAGAATGCTGTATGAATCCTTCTACAAACGCGAAGCAAACAGCGCCCATCTGGTGGAGGCACTGCTGGACGCGTTGTACCAACTGCTGACCGGCTGGTCCATGGGCCGCATCGAAAACCCTGCCGTCGACGCCCTGGTGCGGGCAATGATTTTCAACATTGCCAATCCCAAATTCAGCATTGCAGATCACATGCGGCAAAGCGGTTATTGCACGGATCATTTCCGCCGTTGCTTCAAGCGGGAAATGGGACAGACCCCCACTGCGTATATGATCTCCCTGCGCATCGAACATGCCCGCCGCATGTTGGATTTGCGAAATCAGGGCGGGTATTCCATTCAACAAATCGCCCATATGTCCGGTTTCGCAGACCCCTATTATTTCTCCACGATGTTCAAAAAAGCGCTGGGCTGCAGCCCTACGCAATATCTGCGCAGCCACGCACGCGAAGAAAAACAAGGCTGAATTGAATCAATTCAGCCTTGTTTCAGCCTGTCGAACAATGCAGGAAGAGCACAAGAGGGCGTGGAACCCCTCGAATTCCCATCGTGACCGGCGGCGTGTACGGCAACCACGGGCGCTGATTTGGCGGTCGGAATCCGCAGGATTCCAGCAAAATCTGGGCCATGGCGAGGGGGCATGCTTCCCCGCCCGCCAGCTTGTCAAAACGTATTTTGGGACAAACGGAAGGCTGAATCGAACAGATTCAGCCTCTGCGTGTCAAAAACATTTTGACACGTTCCGTGAAAATCTGAGGATTTTCACGGAGGAGGAAAAAGACTGCGGATT
>JAQXRL010000387.1 GCA_029218505.1 Eubacteriales bacterium
CCGGAGGCCAGCTTCATCATCGGCCAGAACATTGCCATTGATGGCGGACGCACCCTGGGTTGCAAGGGAGACTGAGGTTCGATCCGAAAGATTGCGCCCCAGAAGGGCAGTGCCCGCCAGGCATGCAAAGCCGTTGGCGGACGGACCTTGCGGCGAACGAAGATAGGCTGCCTTTGCGGAAAGGGAGCTGTGTTCGCCGCAGGCCCCGCCCTGTTGGTCGGCGACGGCCTTGTCCGGGCGGAAAGGCGCGGGAACCATGGGACTGCGCAGCCAAAATGGAGGATGACACGCATGAAACAAGTCAATACGGTGCTGGGAACGATCTCGCCGCAGCAACTGGGCGGCGTGTTGATGCACGAACATATTTTTTGCAGCCGCTTTGATCGGGACTTCCGCGTGCTGGACCGGCGAGCGCTGGCGCGGCGCGGGCAGATTCTGCTGCAAGCGGCCAAGGAGCATGGAATTTCCACGATCCTGGATGCTACGCCGTGGGATTTGCATCGGGATATTCCCCTGATGCAGGAAATTTCCCGGCTGTCCGGCGTGCAAATCATTGCCTGTGCCGGTACATATCATTTTTATCGTCCGGAGATCGATCACTTCACCGCGGAGGCCATTGCCGGAAAAATTCTGGATGCGTTCGACCATGGCTTTGGGGATACGGGCGTGCGTCCGGGGGCGATCAAATGCGCAGTGCAGGATGAAATTACGCCATATCACGAAAAATTGCTGCGGGCCACGGCCATGGCGCATCGGGCCACAGGCCTGCCCGTGATTACCCATTCCAGCCAGAAAACGGCGCTGGCCCAACAAGACATCCTGCTGGGAGAGGGCGTGCGTCCGGAAATGTTGATCATCGGACATACGGGAGATTATTGCGACCTTCCGCTGCAAACAAAACTGTTGTCTCGGGGAACGTATTTGGGCATGGACCGCACGTTTCAGCCGGAACAACGCGCCCACGTGTTGGCGGAATTATGCGGCATGGGATATGCCGGTCAACTGATGTTGGGACACGACCGCGCCGTATACATGGATTTTTCCAACCCGAAAGCCAACGCTTCGGAAGTGTGGAACCAGCAAAACGATGCGGACACGCCGCAGGGCAGACGATTGTTTTTGTTCCTGCACGATGAAATTCTGCCCAAGGCGCAAAGGGAAGGCGTTTCTCAACAGGCGATAGACGAGATGCTTCGGGAAAATCCCCGGCGGTATTTTGCGGGGCTTCCCCTCAACGCGCGCTGAAGGAACGGCAGATGCCGGCTGCCCGGCTCACGGGTTAGGAAAGATCGGTGGCTTTGCGGGAATGTTCAGGCGAATTGCCCTGGCCGGCGTGGGCGAACGGATTCATAAGGCTTTTCTCCGATGGCTGAATGCGGCAAAAATCCTGCTCCGCAAAAACGATTCCCCTGCGTACCACGCGCCGGCCATATCGTGCGTTCAGGGCGTCCAGCGTTTGATCCAGGCGTTCTTCCCGCATGCGGTGTTGATATTGCCCGAACATGTCCAATTGCACCGGGGCGTTTGCGCTTTCCAAGCCTGAAAGCCCGATTCCAACGCTGCGCAAAGGAAGCATGTATGCCAAGCGTTCCACGAACAATGCCACCGACGCCCGGGCGATTTCTCCGGTAATGTTTGTGGAGGCCGATAGACTGCGCTGGCAAGAATCCGTATGCAGGGTCGTGTCTCGCGCGGAAACGGACACACAGCCCGCACGCAGGCCAAGTTTGCGCAGCCGCGCGCCAACCGATTCTGCCAGCAGATACAGCACGCAGCGCGCGTCATCCAGACAGTTCAAATCTCGCGGCAGCGTGGTGGAATTGCTGATGGATTTGGCGGCAACGTCCGCCGTGGAAGGGGAAACCGGCGTCAGATCCAGCCCAAGCGCATAGGATTGCAGCATGCGCCCGTTTTTTCCCAAACGGCCGGAAAGCACGTCTGTGTTCGCCCGGGCCAAATCGCCGATGGTGTATATTCCCATTTCCCGAAGCTTCCGCTCCGTTTTCGGCCCTACGTACAGCAAATCCCTTGCGGCCAAAGGCCATACGATCTTCCGAAAATTGTCCCGACGAATCACCGTGGTGCCGTCGGGCTTTTTCATGTCGCTGCCCAGCTTGGCAAAAACTTTGTTGAACGATACGCCTACGGACACGGTGATCTCCAATTCCTTCCGCACGCGCCGCCGGATTTCGTTTGCCAGACGCTCGCCGTCCGCAATGGTGAAGCTGGGCTGACTGATGTCCAGCCAGCTTTCATCCAGGCCAAATGCCTCCACACGATCTGTGTATTCTTCGTATAGCTTCCGCAACCGCCGGGAATATTCCATGTATAACGGAAAATTCGGCGGCACAACCACCAGATTTGGACATTTTTGCTTCGCTTGCCAGATGGCTTCGCCCGTGGATACGCCGTATTTTTTTGCCAGATAGTTTTTCGTTAACACAATTCCGTGCCGCGCCTCCGGATCTCCGCATACCGCCATGGGCACGCGCCGCAGTTCCGGCCTGTATACGCTCTCTACGCTGGCGTAAAAACAGTTTGCGTCCGAATGCAAAATCACTCGTTCCATGGCGTCCACGTCCTTTGCACGTTTTTGAAGAAAAAGAACATATGTTCGGTTTGCAAAAATAGTATACCACGCCTCACTCGCGACGTCAAGCATCGCGGGTGAGGTTTTACTTCATGTTCGATATGCAAAAGGCGGAGAAGATATGCTAAAAGAGAAACGCATCCGGGAAAATATTGTCCAGGGTATCATAGAGAATCGCCACGCGAAGGCGAGGGGAAAGGGCGGCGCAGGCATCCAGGAGGGCTTGTTTTTCGGCATCATCGCGGGCCAGACTGCGGGCCTGCGATGCCAAGGTATCGGAAAGTTCCTCCCGGGACAAAGGAGCCAGCCGGGCGAGCAGCTGCCGGCGAGACGCGTTGGAGAAGCACAGGTCCGCAGGGTCGGCATGGAGGAGATGCAAGCATACGGCGGTTTCCGCCACAGGGGAAAAGATATTGATCAGCTGTTCCCTTGGATCCGGGCAACGGGTGGAGAGCAGGCGGGCGATGCGCTTGGGATCAAAGCGCGCGCAAAAGATGTTTTCGGTCATGAGCCGATGCAAGTATGCGTTGATATAGTCAATGCCAAACAAGCCTTCCGGAGATCTGGACAAAGGATAATCGATCATACAAGGGATGTCGTGGGCGTATAGGTCGTACCGATACATGGAAAAGAATCCGGCGATGGCGCGAAAGGTGTCCCAATAGGCGAGATTATCCAGGGGCAGCATGGTTTTTTCCGTGGCGCGATACAATTCTTTTCCGGTTTCAAAGCGTTGGCGGAGAACTTCCAGCCCCATATCATACAGTGTGCCGGCGGTTTCTCCTTGGACAAAGGCGGATTCTGGCGCCAGGGAAACGGTGTAGCAGACGGAAGAAAACAGTTCCTGCGCGCGTTCTGTTGGAATGCTGCTGTCGCCTTGCGCAGACTGATCTGCCTTGCGCGCCAAAATCTTCCATAATTCCCGCGCAAATGCGTCTTTGCGTCGGGGCGGCAAGGCGGGAAACAAATTCAAATATTCCATGAACGATCACCATAGATGCGAAGATTCAACCCGGAAGCCTGGCATAAATCGGAAAGCGAGGCATCCCGCAGCATTTCCAACGAGCCTTGGCAGGAGGAATCATAGAATGCGCGCATGGCGTCTATCAATTCCTGATCGGACAACAAACCGTCGCAGGTATTTTTGAAGAAATAGAATGCGTCAATGAGTTCCAGGAGCGTTTCGGCATAGTTTTCCTGACGAAGATATGGAGAATCACAAAAGGTCCAGGCGATATCGCACGCCACGCTATGTCCGAATTCCATGCGTCCGCTGTCGGTCAGCGCTTGAACGGTGGCTTGGACGACGGAAGCGATGTCGTCTTGGGATAACCGCAGCCCGAAGGCCTCGGTGCGGGCGTTCAGCGCTTCCAGTTCGGTTGTCAGCGCCGGAGCGCTCATGTTGCGAAGGACGAGGGAAAAGTCATTTTCCATTTCTATCACCTCCGCACACAGTATACGGATTTTTCCTGCAAATTCAAGTCTTGACTTTTCCGGGGAATTATGCATTGGCGAAATATGCGGCGTTCTTTCGCAAAAAAACGGCAGCGTCTGTTGCTGCCGTTGGGTTTCTGCGATTCAGTCGTCCAGATAGGTTCCCAAATCATGCCCGTTGTATTGTTTCTTAATGGAAAGAATGATGGAATGATCCGGTTCTTCCCGCTCCTCTAAAATGCGGTATTTTGTGCGCGTGCGGTCCAATTGGTTTTTGTAATGCTCCACTTCTGCCCGGATTTGCTGCGCCGCCAGCGCAGGATCCGCGTCGTCCTTCATCATAAAGCGCAGGGTTTGCTCCAGACAGGCATATTGAATGCGTTTCATAAAAAATCCTCCTTTGCGGGTCTCTTTGCGTTTTCTGGCTGTATTATACCAGATTTGAAAAAATTTCGTAAGCGAAAAAAGAAGAAATACCATAATTCGGCAAAAATGCGCAGGGTATCTTGTGCATTTTGAATACTTAACCAAGGGTTAAGAAGACGAAGGAAAAACATGAACACGCATCCATTGCGGGAAACGAGGAAGAAAGGTATAATGATTTCAAGGAGGGAACGGCATGGAAATTGGCGAAAGAATTGGGCGATTGCGCCGGGAAAAGGGCGCGACACAGGAAGAATTTGCGCGGGCGATCGGCGTGTCCGCGCCGGCGGTAAGCAAATG
The DNA here is from genome assembly GCA_029218505.1 of Eubacteriales bacterium. Lineage (GTDB taxonomy): Bacteria > Bacillota > Clostridia > Christensenellales > Aristaeellaceae > SUG1456. Next base: position 4,748 of record JAQXRL010000387.1, read on the forward strand.
GGAAGCGGGAAAGAGCTGTCCGGATCTGATGTTGATCGTGCCCATTGCAAGATATTTCGGCATATCCACGGATGAATTGCTGGGATATTGCCCGGAAATCGGGGATGAAGCGCTGGACGCGTTGATGGAACGCCTGATGGGCATCTTTGCAAACGACGGCTGGGAAGAAGGCGTGAAGGCGGCGCGAGCGGCATGCGCGCAATATCCCGGAAACGAACGGGTGGCGTTGGCGGTGGCGGCCGCGCTGGGGCAATGCGGAGTATTTGCGCCGGATGCGGCGGCGCGGGATTGGTGCAGAAATTGGCAGGCGGAATTGTTGGAACGGGCGGCAGGGGCGGAAAGTCCGGTGCAGAGCGCGGCGCGTTATATGCTGGCAACGGTGCGGATTGCCCAGGGAGATATGTCTGCCGCCACGTCCGCGTTGGAGGCCATGGACGACGGGGAGCAGCTGCCGGACAAGTCCTCGCTGCTGGCGGTGATGTGCTTGCGGGAAGGAAATTTCCGCCAGGCGGAAGCGATATCCCAACGGCGGCTGTATCGCTTGCTGCTGGAGGCCGGCGCGGCGATGGCGGTGATGGCGCAGGCGGCGGGAAAGGCGGGAAACAGCGCCTGCGTGGAGGCGTGCGCGCAGGGGATTGATACATTGGCGAAGGCGTTTGATCTGGAGGGCGCGCTGGCAATTTCCATGGCCCAGGCGGTGAGCGCCCAGGCGGAATCGATGCGGGACGATGATTTGCGCATGAAGGCGTTGAACCACTATGGGGACGCGGCGCTGAATATGGGAACGCGCGTCTGGCCGAAGGAAAATCCGCTGTTTTCCGCCATGGATGAATCTACCGTGCCGGCTGTGCTGGTGGAACAGCGCCGGGCAGTGCTTCACGCGTTTGCGGAAACGTTGATGAGCCATG
>JAQXRL010000388.1 GCA_029218505.1 Eubacteriales bacterium
TTTACGTTCGGCATGATTGCGTCCTCCTATCAACCCTTGACTGCGTCGCGAACCATCACGAGGCTGCCGTTGGCGCCGGGACTCGCACCCTTAATCATCAGAAGGTTGCGCTCCGCGTCCACCTTTACCACCTCAAGGTTCTGAATGGTGACGCGCTCGCCGCCGTATTGGCCGGGCATCTTCTTGTTCTTGAATACGCGGGACGGATCGGAGTTTGCGCCCATGGAGCCTACGCCGCGATGATACTTGGAACCGTGGGCCATGGGGCCGGTGTGGTGGTTCCAGCGCTGAATGACGCCGGTGAAACCGTGGCCCTTGCTGATGCCGATGGCGTCCACCTTGTCGCCTTCCTGGAACACGTCGCACTTGATGACGCCGCCCACGCTATACGCGGAAATGTCCTCAAAGCGGACCTCGCGAAGATGTCTGGCGGGCGCGACGCCGGCCTTGTTGAAATGACCGAGCTCGGGCTTGTTGAGCAGTTTCTTGGCTCTCTGTTCGGAGAGCTCGCCGAAACCGACCTGTACCGCTTCGTAACCGTCGGTCTGCGCGGTCTTGACCTGCGTAATGGTGCAGGGGCCCGCTTCCACGACCGTAACCGGTACCAGACGGCCATCCTGAAGGAAGATCTGGGTCATGCCGATCTTCTTGCCGAGAATTGCCTTTTTCATGGTTACACCTCTTAACAATATGGTAGCGAAATTTCTTTCGCTTGATAAAGCCGTAAGAACCTCCCTGGCCGCAAAAGTCGCTTCCGACGCAGGATGGAGCCTTTACCAGCCGCGTTCGGTTCCCGCAAACCGCCTGGTTTGCTTACAGCTTGATCTCGATCTCTACGCCCGCGGGCAAATCCAGCTTGGTCAGAGCGTCTACCGTGCGGGGAGTGGGCTGCAAAATGTCGATCAGGCGCTTATGGGTGCGCATTTCGAACTGTTCGCGGGAATCCTTGTGCTTATGGGGGGAGCGCAGGATCGTCACGATTTCCTTTTCGGTGGGAAGCGGGATGGGGCCGGACACGCGGGAACCGGTGCGCTTGGCAGTCTCCACGATGCGCGCGGCGCTCTGATCGATGATGGTGCTCTCATAGGCCTTGAGCTTAATCCGAATTTTCTGGTTGGCCATGGTTTTCCCTCCTGTTGAACTCATGCACACGCTGCCGGGCGTGTTCTATTGTTTGTTTTCACGACGGGCATGAGCTCCGTCGTCCGATTGGCGGACTGGTCCCCGGAAATTCCCGGCTTTGCTTTGCCGCAACCTTCCGGTTCATCCCTGTGCCTGGCGGGCGGTTCTGCATGGCAAATCCGGCAATTTTGCACATGGCTATCCCAACACAAGCCTATATATTATAACCCTTCACTGGCCTGCGTTGCAAGAATTTTTTGATGTTTTGTGTTATTTTTGCGATAACTTTCGCAACAAAATGCGCTACAAGCCGCCTGCGCCGCTGCGGAAGAACGTCTATCTGTCCGTTCCAGACAGAATTCTTCGAACTTTGCATCGCGCCCCACCGCAGGGGCAGGCCTTCCCGCAGCAAAATCCAGCGCCCCAGCGGGGCAATGCGCGCCGCAGCCATCCCATCGCCGGCGCCGCCAGTCCGCCCGCGAATCGAATCGAAAAACACCTGCCGTCCGCGTCAGGCTCTGCATGCCGGCCAGCCGAGGCGTCCTCTCCATTCCGGCCGCAGCGCATCCGAAAACAGCGCTATGGCAGACGCGCACGGCGCAGCCCGTTTCTTTGGCATCGCCGGTTTTTCTTCCGGCTTCGCGGCCTTTTTCCGCTATGCGTTCGTAATGTGCTCCTCCAGAATGAACTTGGGCCGGCGCTTGGTTTCCATATAAATTTTCCCCACGTATTCACCAACAATGCCCAGCGCGATCAGCTGCACGCCGCCAATGAGCCAGATGGACATCATGATCGACGCCCATCCCGCCACAGAATGGCCGGATATCAGAGACGCCAGCGTATAGACGGCCATGACCACTCCCAGAAGGGCAAAGATGATGCCCGTCAGCAACACCCAGCGAATGGGCTTGTTGGAAAAAGACGTAATCCCGTCCATGGCGAAAGCCAGCATTTTCTTCAGCGGATATTTGCTTTCGCCTGCCACGCGGACGCCTCGTTCGTAATACACCTTCGCGCTTTTGAACCCCAGCAGCGGCACCATGCCCCGCAGGAACTTGTTCACTTCTCCAACGGACAAAAGCGCCCGCGTCGCCCGCTGGGACAGCAGCCGGTAATCCGCATGGTTATACACCAAATCTACGCCCATGCGCCGCATTCCCCGATAAAACAACTGCGCCGTGTTCCGCTTGAACGCCGTGTCCGTCTTGCGGCTGGAACGCACGCCATACACCACGTCCGCGCCTTTGCCGTATTCCTCCAAAAACCCGTACATGGCGTTCACGTCGTCCTGCAAATCCGCATCGATGGTAATCAGCGCGTCGCATCTGTCCACGGACAACGTCATGCCCGCCCACAGCGCGTTCATATGCCCTGCATTGTGCGCCAGCTTTATGCCCTCAAATCGGGAATCCGCCCCGCAGATTTCCGATATTTTCGACCATGTTGCGTCCTTGCTGCCATCGTCCACCATGACAATCCGGCTCTCCGGAGCGATCAATCCCTTTGCCAGCATGTCGTCCGTCAGCTCCGTCAGACGCTTTGCCGTAATCGGCAGCGCTTCCTCTTCGTTGTAACAGGGCAAAATGATGTGCAAAACCGGTACGTGCATTTTTCACACTTCCTTTCCTTCTCCGGGATGTGAAGCCCGTCAGCATTTTCTGAATTATTTGTATACCACGTTGTCCTCTCCCAACAGATCCGCCAGGGCAAAAAAGTCGTATCCCTCATCCACCCAGTATTCACCTGGCGCCATGTAGGTTTTCTTTTCATCTTCCATGTACAGATAAACGGGAATGCGGCCGGGCGTGCGCTTCAAAATTTCCAGCGCGGCTTCCCGTTTCTCCGCGGTAAGTTTCAGATACAGCTTTCCCCGCTGGGATGCGCTTCGGCTGCGGGCGCGCTCTCTGGGCGGCGGCGCTTCCTCTCCCAGGCGGGATACGCGATCCAGCAACAGCTTGGGCGCTTCCTCCTCCCGCACAGACAGCTTTCCCGTCAGCAGCACCGGGCTGTCCGTTCTCAGCAGTTCGCTGACGCGCTCGTACACCTTGGGAAACACCAACACCTCCGTCGTGCCGTAAAGATCCTCCAGTTGCAAAAACGCCATCATATTTCCGGATTTCACGGCCTTCATCTTCTTTTCGGCAATGAGACCGCCCATGGAAACCGTCTTCTGATCCCAGGACATGCCGCCGTCCGGGCTGTCCTCCTGAAGCGTCGCCAGCATTTCGGAATTTACCGGGAGTTTTGACAGGACGTCGGCATACTGATCCAGCGGATGTCCGGAAATATACACGCCCGTGGTTTCCTTCTCCATTTTCAACATGTCCGTCCGGGAGAATTCCGGCATGTCCGGCAACGGCGGCGGCGGAACGTCTATGCCGTCATCCATGCCGAACAGGGACAATTGTCCTTCCACCGCGCCCTTGGCCTGGCGGGAAGCGCCGTCCATCGCCTTTTCGAACACGTTCAGTTTTTGACTGCGATATCCCGGCAACGCGTCAAACGCGCCCGCCTTAATCAGGCTCTCCACGCCTTTTTTGTTGATCACGCCCTGGGGCATGCGGTTGATAAAATCGTACAAATCCCGATATGCGCCGCCCTGACGCCGCTGTTCCACAATCGCATCCACGGCGTTGTGTCCCAGCCCCTTTACGCCGGACAGTCCGAAGCGAATGCTCTTGTTTCCGCCTTCGTCCGCTTCCACCGCGAATTTTCCCTGGGATGCATTCACATCCGGCGGATTCACGGCAATTTCATGGCGGCGGCAATATTGAATGTAATAGGCAACTTTCGCCGTGTTTCCTTCCATGGAATTGATCAGCGCAGCCATGAATTCCACGGGATGATACCGCTTCAAATATCCGGTTTGCACGGCGACCACGCCGTAAGCCGCCGCATGGGACTTGTTGAAGGCATAACTGGCAAACGCCGTCATCTCGTCAAAGATGCGTTCCGCCGCCTGTTCCGGCACGCCGTTCCGCACCGCGCCGGGCACCACCAGCCGCCCGTTTTCCTCCAGGCCGTAAATGAAGTTTTGCTTTTCCTTGGCCATTACGTCGTGCTTCTTCTTGGCCATGGCGCGGCGAACCAGGTCGCTTCTGCCCATGGAATACCCCGCCAGATCCCGCACGATTTGCATGACCTGTTCCTGATACACCATGCAGCCATAGGTAACGTCCAAAATTGGTTTCAATTTATCCGTCAAATAGGTCACCGTTTCCGGATGCTGCTTTCCGGCAATGTAACGGGGAATGGACTCCATGGGCCCGGGACGATACAGGGAAATCGCGGCGATAATGTCCTCAAAATTTTCCGGCTTCATGTTCGTAAGGAACTGCCGCATGCCTCCGGATTCCAACTGGAACACGCCGTCGGTGTCGCCTTCCGAAATCATGGCGTATACGTTGGGATCGTCCAGGGGAATATCCTCCGGGCGCATGTCCAAATGGGCCATTTCCAGGGTATCGTTGATGACGTTCAGCGTTCTCAGCCCCAGAAAGTCCATCTTCAGCAATCCCAACGCCTCCAGGGTCCCCATGGGGAATTGGGTGGTAATGACGTCGTCGTTGGTCTGCAGGGGAACATAATCGCTCACCGGACGGGCGGTAATCAGCACGCCCGCCGCGTGCGTGGAGGCATGGCGCGGCATGCCTTCCAACTTTTTCGCCGTGTCGATCAATTTTTTTACGTCGTCATCGCCTTCGTATGCCCGGCGAAGTTCCGGCGAAATTTCCAACGCGCGATTCAGCGTCATGTTCAGCTCAAAGGGAATCATCTTGGCCACAGTATCCGTCTGCTGATAGGACATGCCCAGCACCCGGCCCACATCCCGAATGACCGCCCGGGCCGCCATGGTGCCAAAGGTGATAATCTGCGCCACATGATCCGCGCCGTAACGGCGTTCCACGTACTTGATGACCTCGCCCCGGCGCTCGTAATCGAAATCCACGTCAAAATCCGGCATGGAAATGCGTTCCGGATTCAGAAAACGCTCAAACAACAAATTGAATCTCAGCGGATCGATTTCCGTGATGCCCATGCAATACGCGGCAAGGGACCCGGCGCCGCTGCCCCGGCCCGGTCCCACGCCGACGCCATGGGATTTCGCGTAATGAATGAAATCCCACACGATCAAAAAATAATCCACATACCCCATCTTGATGATGACGCCCTGTTCATATTCCAATCTTTCCCGGGCGTCCCGACGGTCAGGGCCGTATTTTTCCATCAAACCCTTTTCGCATATTTTGAGGAAATATTGCGTGGAATCCGTCTCCCCTTCCGGCAGCGGGAATTTGGGCAGCTTCGTCTTGCCGAACTCAAATTCCACCTGACAGCGCCGGGCAATCGCGTTGGTATTTTCCATGGCGTCCGGAAAATTGACAAATACCGCCCGCATTTCCTCTTCGCTTTTGACGTATAGCTGATCCGTTTCCATGCGCATACGGTTTTCGTCGTTCAGCGTCTTGCCCGTTTGAATGCACATGAGCACCTCTTGCGCGGAAGCGTCCTCTCGGGTAAGATAATGGCAATCGTTGGTCGCCACCAACGGAATGTCCATCTCCCGCGCCAGCCGCACCAGCCCGGGCAACACCTGGCGCTGTTCCGCCAGACCATGATCCTGGATTTCGATGAAATAATTCTCTTTTCCGAAGATGGAACGGTATTTTTCCGCCATTTTTCGGGCATCCGCTTCCCTGCCGTCCAAAAGCAGCTTGGGCAGATCCCCCGAAAGGCAGGCGGACAGGCAAATCAACCCTTCAGAATGCCTTTCCAACAGGGCATAATCCACTCTGGGCCGGTAATAATACCCGCGAAGAAAGCCTTCGCTTACCAAATGAATCAAATTCTGATATCCCGTTTGGTTTTCGCAAAGCAAAATCAAATGGCTGTAATCCCGACGCACAGACGTTTTGTCATCCATATCCGGGCACACATATACCTCGCAGCCGATCACGGGATGAATTCCCGCATCCTTGCAGGCACGATAAAAATCCACCACGCCGTACATGGCGCCGTGATCCGTAATGGCGCAGGCCTCCATGCCCAGCTGCTTCAACCGTTCCACCAACGGCTTTATGCGGCATGCGCCGTCCAACAAGCTGTATTCCGTATGCAGATGCAGATGTGTAAACATTCGTCCTCCGTATGGCGTTTTCGCCCCATTATGGCACGGCGCAGACGCGATCCAATATGTTCGACAGTTTTCCCGATCCAATGCCGCGCACATTGTCCAGTTCTTCCGGGCAGGAAAACCCTCCCGTTTCCTCCCGGTATTCCACAATTGCCTGGGCCAGCGCCGGACCGATTCCGGGCAATTGTTCCAATTCCGAAACGCTGGCGGCATTGATATTCAAAAGGTACCTGTCCTGAATCCACACCATGGAATCCGACGGCTGCGTCCGGTTTTTCTGCGAAACATATTCCGGCCGCGGCAGAGAAAACGCCGAAAGCAGCGCCAGAAACAGCACCGCCACGGGAAGCAGATACGCGCCCCATTTTGCGGCAGAACGGCGGCTTTCGGCATTTCGCATGAACGTTCCTCCCCGGCATTGCCGGCTTTATCTCAGGGTTGTTGCATTGCGGACAATGCGCTGAATGTCATTTTGCATGGAATCCACGGTTTCTCCGGCGGCAATGCGATCCGACATGCTGAAGATCTCATCCACATCCGCCGTTTCCGACGTGACGGCAACGGTGCTGATGTTGGGATCGGCCTGCATGATTTCCGAAGCCACCATCTCGCGGATGCGCTCCGTCATTTCCCCCTGGTATGCCTGGTTGAAGCGCAAGCCCACCAGCGCCGTATTGTTCACGACCAGAATGCGCGCCTCGCTGATTTCCGAGATTCGCGCAACGCTGCCCTCAATCTCTCCCACCCGGTTTGACCAATCGAAAACGCTTTGCGCGCTTGCATTGGGCGCCTGACCTACTCGCTGGCTGTCGCTCTGTCCCGGCGTGTAATTCGCCGTAGCAGTGGGCACCGGCGTAGCGCTGTTGTTCGTATCGCCTCTCATGCAACCCGTGAGCGCCATGGCAACAACCAGCGCCGTGACCAATAACCGTACACCCTTGGAAAGTTTCATGTTTGCATTCCTCCTTGCCAAAATATCTTTGCCAGGGAAATGCAGCTTCATACGCCAAAACCGGGAAATTCAATCCTTCATTCGATAAAAGCAACAGCCTCCGATGAATTCCCGCAAAATTGAATTGATGGGAATTTCATCCTCCACATCCGCGGTCCGGATGTAGTCCAGAATTTTTACCAGGCGCAGCGCCAGCGTGTAATATGGGCTTTCCGGCCCCACGGCGCACAGCACGGGATACACGTATTTTTTCATGATCGTCAGCTCATAGTCCAAAGAAGAATTGAACATTACATCCGCTTCTTCCTGAAAGGGGAAAATATACCGTTCTTCTCCCCGACGCACGCTGTTCCACATGGCCATGGTGTCCTCCGGCGGCGTTCCCCGGAATTGATAATCCCGCACGATGCGCCGCAAAAGCCGGGCGTCGGTGGTGCGAATCCGATTGTGTTCGTCCAGGTTCAGCATGGTCAGCGCGGAAATATACACCCGGAACTTCAAGGAATCCGGAATCCCTTGGGTCATTTTCGGATTCAGCGCGTGAATTCCTTCAATCACCAGCGGCTGATCCGCATCCGCACGCATGGGATGGGTCTTTTCCTTCCGGCGGCCAGCCACGAAATCAAATTCCGGCGCGTCAATTTTCTCTCCCGCCAAAAGTCTGCAAAGATTTTCCTGCAGCAGCGGAAGATCCAGCGTGTCAATGCGCTCCAAATCCTGACTGCCATCCTCTTCCAGGGGAATGTCCTCCCGATTCAGATAATAATCGTCCAGGGAAATCTTCATGGGGCGAAGGCCCAGCACCCGCAAGGCAATTTGCAGCCGATGGGCAAAGGTCGTCTTTCCCGACGAGGATGGCCCTGCAATCAAAATCATCCGAGCGCCGCTTGCGGCAAACATATCGGCAATTGCCTGCACTTTGCGCTCCTGCAAGGCCTCGTTTACCCGGATGAATTCCCGCAATTCTCCCGAAAGCGTCATGGCGTTCAAATCAGCCGCATTGGAACAACCCAAGATTTTGCTCCAGTGCGCGGATTCCTGATATGTTCGCAACAGCTTCGGAAAGTGCTTGAGTTGCGCGGGCTGAGAACAATCCGCCACGTCCGGCACGCTGAGCACAATTCCCGGCGCCACCCTGTGCAGGCGAAACACCCGGATATAGCCCGTGGACGGCACCATTTCCCCATAAAAATACTCCAATTCGTCCATCAGGCGGTACAGGGTAATATACGCATATTCCCGATACTTCAGCAGACGCAGCCGATCCGGCTGCCCGCGCGTCGCATAGATCTCCCGCGCTTCTTCCGTGGGCAATCTTAACCGCTCAATGGGCAGGTTTTCCTCCGCCAGCGCCGTCATGCGCGCCTCTATGCCATCCAACAGAATGTCCGTCGCCTCCGCGCCGGATATGGTGATGTACAACCCCTGGCCGTACGAATGCTCAAACCGCACTTCCAGCCCCGGCGCCGCTTGATGTGCCGCCGCGAGAAATAACAGCTGCAACGACCGTTCATAGATGCGGCGGCCTTCCTCGTCCCGATATGTGAGAACGCGCACCTGCGCTCCGTCCGCCGCCGCGGCGCCCAGAGAAAGCGGACGCCCGTTTACCAGCACTCCCAATGCTCCCGCCGCTCCGCCTGGCATAGACGCAACGACATCTCCATATGTTTCGCCCGGCGCAAATTCCAGCGAAATCCCGTTCACCATTGCATGCATGCGTTCCCACCCCTTTTCAACGCGGAATTTGCGTTTCTCCGCTTGCGATTCTAGATTTCCATTATATCACGGAAGATATGCCCATGCAAGCGCATCTCTTCCGGCGCAAAAACTTCCCCGCATCCGGGACTTTATCCTATGCCGCTTTTTTACGCAAAAGCCCGGCGGCCGAAATCCGACGCCGGGCTTTTGCGATTGCAACACGTTTTGACAATTCAATGGGCCTTTACAGCCCGCACAATGGCCGCGCGCAGGTCATCAGACGGCTGCAAGCAGAGAATTTTCACGTCCTCCGCCCTGAATGCCACCGCCATGACCGCCAAAGCGCAATCCTTCTTCACCGCCCGCACAACCCGCGCGTTCGGAAACCGCAGGCGCATTTCTTCGGGGGTGCCGCAGGCAACGGCGCTGCGCAACAACACGCAATCCAGAAACCGGACGCGCTTGCCGTAAAGATGGCTGACGCGCAGTTCCTCTCCGTCCAACACATAGCGATAGCCCATCACAAACCTGCGCATCACCCACAGGCCCAGGGCAATGCCCACGCCCCACAGCGAAAGCGACGCGGCGGCATAACCGATGATTTCCTGCAGCGCGCTCAGCCCCATCGCCAATGCGCACAGGAACGCGACAATTCCCAACACCAGCGCCGCGCCTTTCCACCCGGAAAGCGGCCTGGGCTTTACCTCCTGGATCACGGGCGTCATCCTGCCATCAGCGCCAGAAGCGCCTCCACAGCCTTCATGGTGGATTCCAGGTTTGTGGTGTTGGCGGCCAGCCCCAGATACGCGCCCTTGTTGTTGAATCCAAGTTCATGCAGTCCGTCCATCGTATCCAAAGAAACGGCGTTGATATAGGTTTCGCCCGTCTCCGGATTGGTATACGTGGCATATTCCAATGAATACTGGGACAGCCAGCCCGCTTCCAGGTATTCATCCAACGGCAGCATGGCCTCGCTGTTGCTGATGTAATTGTAGGCAGCTTCGTTGGCCAAATAAACATCCCCGTCTCCTGCCGCCATGCGCACCATCAGCACCATGGTGCCGTAATAATCCGATTCCGGATCCGAAAAATTCACGCCTTCAAACACAACTTCCAACAGCGTCTCGTCCTCCGCCTGCACCGTTTCCAAAATGGATTGAGCCGTTTCGTCAAAGATTGCGCTGTCTACATACGCATCCGCCACATAGAATTTCACCACCTGCTCCTCGGGCGTGCGCGGCCGGGTGGCCGTAAACACGATATCCGAAAGCAGAATCAACACCAGGCACCCTACGATATAAATCCATAACGTCTTGCGCAAATGCTCCTTCAAGCGCGCCCACGTCAGTTTTGTCTCCGGCATGCAGCATCCTCCCCGCCCTTTTCCATCGGTTCCATTGTATTATACCCATAGAGTGTGTCATTTGCAAGGCGGATACGCAAAATTCATGCCGATTTTCTTCGGGAATATCGTGCCAGCAGCGCGCCCATCAGCATCGTCAGGCATCCCCAGCGAACAAAGCCGCCGTAAAACGCCATGGATTTCATTTCGATGGTAGAAACGGACACCAACTTGGACGCTTCATGAACCAAGCCCCAAAACACGCTTTTCAGCGAGGACCATTCCACAATGCACTCCGGCACCCATTCGGTGAACGTATACAACGGTTCAATGGCATATGCCAACAGCAGATACAAGCCCACGGTAATGGCAGCGTAGCCCGCCGCCACCAGCAAAAGATTGCCCGCCCATTTCCACATCATTTGCCGGAAATAGCGCCGGGACATTTCCTCCCGCAGGGCCTGGATGCGCCGCATGGATCTCTGATTCATCCATCCGTACAGCCGGATGATTCCAAACAATCCAATCGCCAACATTGCCATTCGCACCAGAATCGTGCGGCGCATGGCTTCCTTTTTCAGCGAATAAAAGCTTCCGCCCTCCATCCATTCGGTGCTTACAGTGTTCTGAAACATGGTGGTCGCGCCGCTTTTGCGAACCGGCAGCGCCGCCACATTCAATGTGTCCAACGCCTGGCCAGCGCTTGCCGCCGCGCGCAGCGGCACATAGACCCGATATTCATCCGTTTGCCCCATCTGCCTGGCGTAGCGCGTGATGCCGATTACCGCATATTCCCGGCCGCCAATGGAAACCTTCTGCCCCATGGCGTCGTTGCCGCGAAACAACGCAAAGGCCAATTTTTCATCCACAACGCAAACGTCTTTGACGCCTTTGCATTCCGCCTCGCCCACCAGCCTGCCTTCCACCAGGAAATCCGGATATACTTCAAAGTACCCCACGTCTACCGCCAGCAACGTCGCTACAGCCTGTTGTTCTCCCTGGATGTCCTGTCCCGCCTTCACGCCGTAAATGGTGGAGGCCTCCAGCGTGTCCGAAAGTCCCTCCATTACTTTGACCTTGCGGTCAATCAAATCATCCACCGCCGTGTTGACGCCCGTGCCTTCGCCCTGCCGGGCGGACGTTTCCGGCGCCTCCAGGGCATATTGCAGCACATCCGGCGCGCTTTGCACGCCCATAAGCCCAAACACCATCAGGCACAGGCCGATCATCAGGAGCACAAACGGCCCCTTCCGTTTTTTTTCCATGGCCGCCTCCATCAATCCGTATATTCCATTACGGAGTCGCCGTCCTTGATCTGCCTGTCCTCCATGTACGCCAGCGTGTAATAGCTGATGTCCTCCTGAATGGACACTGTGCCGTCCACTTCGCCCAACACCGTCACCGCGTACTTGGACACTTTCATGCTGCTGTTGCCAAAGGAATTATATTCTTTGTTCACCACGAACACATACCGTTCGTCTCCCGTGCCGTGAACCGCACTGGACGGCAGCAGGCAGGTATTTTCTTTGGCCCGATACACCAAAGACATGGGCGTTTCCGTCTGGGTTAACGAATACACGCTGCCCAGGGCGTCCAGCATGTCCTGCGTAATTTCCACATCCGCATATTTTCCGCCTTCCGGCGCGGTTCCCGCGGCAAGCACCTGCGTTTCCAGCGTACCGTAACGGGTCGTAGAGATATTCACCGTGGTTCCCTTCACGATGTTGCGCTCTACATTGGACAGATCCGCCCGCAGCACGGGATTTTTTCCTTCCTGGGTAATGGACAGCAGCCAGGAACTTCCATCAAACACGTCGCCTTCTTTCACGTTCAGTTCCGCGACATACGCATCCCGGGGCGCGGAAATGGCCTCCACCCTGGCTTTCAGGCTGCTGAGCGAGCGCATCTTTTCCTGCGCCTGATCCATTTGATCCTGGTATGTCTGGCGCTGGGTCATGTAGGACCATGTGGCCTCGTCCACGCTGTATCGGGATGCGCGTTGAAATGCTTCCTGGGCCGCGTCCTGATCCGCCAACGCCTGACGGTATTGATCGATCGCCGCCGTCAGCGCTTCGTCCGCGCCTTCCGGATATCCTTCCTCCGGCAAGGTTGCGCCAGCTTTGTCCAGCAAAGACTGCACCGCCACGCCCAGCTTCAAGGCGGCTTGTTTGGCGTCCCGCAGCGCATAATACGCCGTGGCATACGCCTCGTCGCTGCGCCGGATGCGGATATCGCCGGATTTGCTCTCCAGCGCCAGCATTCCATCCATGGCCGTATTGTAATTTGCCTCGCATTCCTGAAGGGCCGCGTCGTATCCCGTGACCTCCGCTTCAATGAGCACATCTCCGGCCTTTACCGTATAACCAACGCGGGTATTCACTTTTTTGATGGTAATGGTTTGGCCGTTGTCCACTTCCACGGAAAGCCTTTCCACGTCCGGAAAGGCAATCTTGCCGGCAAGTTCGATTTTTTCTTCCAACTTCCCGTTTTTCGGGCTGTACAGGCGCACCTTTGCGGTGGAAATCGTCTTGATGGTTCCGGAAAAGAACATGCACAAGGCCACAAACACGGCCAGGATAATAAGTCCCTTCAGGGCAAATTTCTTGAGATTCATGTCCCAACACCTCTACTTCAGTTCCGTCAACTGGATCCCCGTGAGAATATCTTTCAAAAAATACAGATACACGAACAGGGCGGGCAAAATATACAGCGACGCGCCGGCAAATTCCAATCCGGAGCTTTGATCCGCCAACTGGTTGAACATCACCGACAGCGGCTGCAAATCCAGCCGGTTGGTCAAATACGTCATGGGCTGTTCCACCAGATTCCAGCAATCCGCAAAGGACAGCGCCACCGCGGCCCCGAGAATCGGCCGGCATACCGGCAGCACGATGTGAATATAACATCGCAATGTTCCCGCGCCGTCCATCTGCGCCGCCTCCAGCAATTCGTTGGGCAAGCCCACCATGAACTGCCGGATGAGAAAGATGTAAAACGGCGCAAACCACATGGGCAACACCACGGCCCAAATGGTGTCCAGCAATCCGATTTTGCGCAATGTCAGGACATTGGGAACCATCGTTACCTGAAATGGCAGCAGCATCAGCATGATAATGAAAAAGAAAATGGCGTCCCTGCCTTTGAACTTGAACCGGGACAGCGCATAGGCCATCATGGGCACCACCGCCGCCTGTCCCAGCAGGATCAGCACCGAATACATGGCTGAATTGCAGAACATCTTCAGGATGGACGTATCCCGAATCAGGATATCGTAATACTGTCTCAGGGAAACCATCTGGGGAGCCAATTTGATATCCATCCATGCGCCCGCTTCAAAATTGTTTCGCGTGCCCATGAACGCTTTGATCTCCGCCGGAGAAAAGAACGAATACAGCGCCGTGACAAAAATGGGCACCAGCATAATTGCCGCCAACAGCATCAGCACAAAGCGCGTCACGGCCATGCTTGCATGGGGCGTTCCGTTGGAAATGCGTTTTTTCATCGTCACGCCTCCTCAGGTCAACGTTTTCATCAACCGCTTCTGGGACATAAACAAAATCCCAAACAGCAAAAACACAATGATGGCAAAGCTGTAAGCGGCGGTGGTAACGTTCTGATAATTGAGTTTTGAATACATGTTGTTCATGTAATTTTGCAAAGTGTACACCGAATAATCCGGATACGCGCCGCCAATGAAGTAAACTTCCTTGAAGATTTTGAAAGCGTTGATCCATTCCAAAATGATCACCAGAAATGCCGACGGCACCACCATCGGCAGCGTAATTGCAAAGGTCTGTTTCCAGAAGCCCGCGCCTTCCAGCGTGGCGAATTCATACAGCGGCTTGGGGATGGATTGCAACGCCGCCAGGAAAATCACCACCGCGAAGCCCAGGTTTTTCCACACGAACATCAGGATGATCGGAAAGCGCAGCTGCGCGCCCTCCAGCCAGTTGATTCTGGCAAAACCCATGGCTTCCACCAAACGGTTTACGACCCCGCCGTAATCAAAGATCACCAGCCAAATCAATAACATGGCCGAGGAAGGCATCAGATACGGCAAGAGAATGCTGTTGCGAAAAAACGCGCCCGACGGGCTGAGCCGATTCAAAAGCGCGGCAAAGACAAAGCTTAAAATCCATACCAACGGCGCGCAAATCAGGCTGAGCAGCATGGTGTTTTTCAATCCAAGGAGAAACATCTGGTTTTGCCAGATGTTGATATAATTTTCCAGCCCCACAAACGCGTTTTTGTAACTGCCATCCGTTACGCTATACCAAATGCCGCCAAAAAAAGGCACTACATAAAACAGCATCAGCCCTGCAAGTCCAGGAAGCAAAAACAGCCACACGGACTTTTTCTTGACAAACAATCTATCCTCTCCTTTGCAAACGGGATCAGACGATCCGGGCCTTCGGCGGCAGCCGTTCC
This sequence comes from Eubacteriales bacterium, assembly GCA_029218505.1. GTDB lineage: Bacteria > Bacillota > Clostridia > Christensenellales > Aristaeellaceae > SUG1456. Next base: position 14,677 of record JAQXRL010000388.1, read on the forward strand.
GAACCTTCCCATTCGTCAACGCGGCTTTCGGAATCTTCCCGCCATTTTTTCGCTCTTCCCGGCACAATGCGCCGGGAAGAGCGAAAGACATCGGGCATCGAAAGCACGCCTTTCGATTGCGTTAGTTTCCTTCCAGAATCATCATCTGCAGCTTTTTATCAATCTGTTGCAGCATTTCCGCCGGCGTAATCGTTCCGGAATAATACTGTTCCAAAATGGTCCAGATCTCGCTGCTCTGCTCTCCCGAATACAGGGCGTTGTAACGGCGGGGCGCCAGGTTTTCCGCGTGGGCGCGATACCATTCGATCTGCTCCGCGGAAATGCTCCAGGAATCGTTTACCACATAATCGTAGTTTTCCTGCGCATTCTTCAGCTGTTCCTCCATGGCCTGCTTATTGACCTCTTCCGCTTCGTCCAGCTGCTTTTGCGCCTGTTCCAACCATTCCTGGGCGTATTTCAGGTTTTCTTCATAATAGGAATTGCGCACCGGCTCGTTCATTTCCGGGTTCATGGAATAAAGCACTTCCTTGGGCAGATTCTCCGTCAGGCATTCCATGTACGCCAGCGCCGCGTCATAGTTCTTCGTAAAGGGATTGATAAACGCCACATACAGTTCCACGGGCAGAAGCGCGGGCGTCTCTGCGTCGATGGCCAGCAACACCGGCGTGCGGCGGCTGTACATATTCCCCAACGTGCATCCGGTATACGTTTCCAACAGGATGTCGGTGTCGTCGTATGCTCTGGCAACGCCAATGTAATTCCCGTTTTCGTCATACGGTTCCTCTTCCGACTGTCCCAGCGCCACAAAGTCCACCTGGTCCAGCTTTTCCAGAATCGTCCGCAATTCCGGCGTGTTGAATCCCTTTTCCTGGCCAACATAATCCAGATAGTTCATATAGCCGTTCAGAATCATGCCGAACAAATCATATTTTGCATTTCGGGCGGAATAATCCGGATACATCAGGGAAACGCTGCCATCTTCGGGGTATTTTTCCGGCAACGTCATCAGCCAGTCCAGGAAATCCGGCCAGTTGTCCGGCACATCGTCCAGGGTCAGCCCCAGCTTTTCCAGCGCCTGTTCGTTGACGCCCATGCTGTTGCCGTAACATTGAACCGGAATGCCCACTACATCGCCGTTCCGAACCAAAATGTCCTGCACGCCTTCATACATCTGCCCTACGCACTGCGCGATGGCGTCGCTTTTGTTCATGTCCGCCATGAACCCGCGGTTGAAGATCGCGTTGTACGCATTGCCCTGCACAGGCAGCACATAGATGTCCGGCGTGTCCACGCGGTTCATCATGTTTTCCAAAATCTTGCTGTCTTCCATGTAATCCGTATAAATGATGACCGCCACGTCCGAATTGGTGTTGGAAAACGCATAATACGCGTTGGTGATCGCCTCGGCATAAGCGCCGTTGTACACGCGCAGCATGGTCTCCGCCTTCAGCGTGGGATCCAAATTGCGCACCGCCGTGGCGTCATACCCCACCGCCACAAAATATGCGCCGTCCAGAATCAGTCCGTTCCGTGCGTTGGACATGTTGGATACGGGCATGTCCGTGACTTCCTCGATCACCTGATCCGGCAAGGTCATGGACACGATCATGCCCTTGTCCACGTAATAAATCAGGTCCGTGCTTTCCGCATACGCCAGGCAGCTCAGCGGAGAATATTCTTCAACCGTGATATCCGCCAGTTTTTGGGTGGATTCGTCCTTCGGATCATAGGTCAGCAGCGTAACGCTTGTGCTGTTGTTCCAATCATACTGTTCAATCAGCAGCTTGCCGTCCTTGTAGGGCGCCATCGTGAAAGCGTTGGGAATTCCTTCCACCATGTCCGTCTTGCCGGTTGCAATATCCATCGTATGAATTTCATATCCGCCATTGCCATAGCAAAGCATGTACAGCGTTCCGTCTATGGCCATGCAGGCTTCCGAACCGGGCGCATAGCTGTAATTGTCGTATTCCTCCACCATGTCGGACCAGTCGATTCCCTCTATCACGGGCGTCAGCGTCGCCGTTCCGTCCGCCAGCGCAATCTCCATGAGCGTCACGCTGTCGCATCTGCCGCCTTGCTGGCTGTATTCGTTCAGGCTCATCAGCACGTACAGCTTGCCGCCATCGCAGAAGAACTCCACCTGCTCATAATTCCAGTTGACATGTTCTTCGGGATCCTGGCCTTCCAATTCCTCCCGGGTCGCCTCGACCAGAGAATTCAATCCGTCGGCGTAGCTTTGGTCAATTTCGAACAGCGTCAGATTCTCATCGCCCACGCGATAGCTGTAAATGCCCTTGTTGCCCCAAAGATACAGCGTGCTGCCGTCCGTGGCTGCTCTCTGAATGAAATCGTCAAAATCTTCGCTGTTATCGCGGGCAAGCACCGCATCGCCCGGCGCGGCCAACGCAGCCATGGGCAACATCGTGGCAACCAGCACCACCGCAAGCAGAATACTTAGTCTTTTCATGATCGTCTTTGCTCCTTTTTTCTTGGAATACCCGATGCATCCTTATTGGGAATCCGCCGCACCGTCCTCGTCCGGCGCTTCCCCGTTGTCCACATAGACGATGACGCTCATGCCCAGGCGCACGCTGCCATCGGGAACGAAATCGATATACGCGGCATATTCCACGTTGGCCGCCGGCGCGCCGTCCGCTCCTGTGGCGCTCAAATGGGAAATGCTCCTTACGGTTCCCTCGTAACGGCGAATTTCTTCATTATCCCATTCGAATTCAATATAGACCTTGTCGCCCTCTGCGATGTCCGGCAAATCCAGTTCCGACACGCTCACCTGAATCTGAAACGCGTCTTGCGGATATACCGTCACCAAATTTCCGCCCTTGGCGGCGGCGGCGCCCACCGCGGCGTCCACGGTGGCCACAACGCCGGCAACATCCGAAACAATGTTGTTATCCACGGCATATAATCCGTCCAGCGTTCCTTCCACCGTCTCAAACAACAGCTGGCCTCGCTCCACTTTTTCGCCGTCCGTCACATGCATTCTTAAAATGCTGCCCGTTCCGGTGACGGCAACGGCGGCATTTTGGGCGATGACGCCCCGCCCGATGCGCGTGGAGGAAGCGAAATCCTTCGAACGGAAAATTCCCACCGTCTCTCCCATGTAAAATTCGCCGCCGGTAATTTCCAGGGCATACGGCGTGTTTCCGCTTTCGTCCGCCTCCTTCACAGAGGTAACGACCGCCGTGCCGGTATGGCTTCCGTCCTGGGTGCAGGAAAGATACACCTTTTCTCCCACGCGAATATACTTGGTTTCGGAACTGTTATATGCCTTCTCCGTGGAGGCGCTGGCCACAAAGCGGTTGGTCGGCTCGATATACACCACGCCGCCGTATCGGGTGGTGATTCCCTCCGCGGAATCCCCCGGCTGACCAAATACGCCGCTCACCGTGCCGTCCACGGACGCGTACACCCGCGTCGTGCCGATGGTGGCCACCGCATCCCCAATTTCCACCAAATCGCCGGGACGCAGATACACCTTGTCGATCAGTCCGCCAAAGGGCGCCTGCACGGCGACCTTTTCGCTGGCCACCACGCTGCCTTCAAAGGAAATCTCTCCAAGCGCCGGGACGCACATGCCTGCCATCGCCAACGCCAACATCATGAGAACCGTTCTGCGAAGCCTGTTCATGATCCTTCCTCCTTTTCTATGGGCGGTTGTCCTCCATGCTCGCGTATTTTCCGTACGCCTGCTCCATCATTTCCGAGGGACCAACATATACGTCATAGAAGTACATCTCGCCGCTTTTGTCGGAGCTGAGCACATAGCTTTCTCCCTGCACGGCAACTTCCATGGCAAGATCACAGGTAGAGGTCAGATCCACATACACGCCGTCGGCATTGGGCTCTGGGGGAACAGTCTCCGCGCCCAAATCGCAATTCATCCGCAGCGCATATTCAAATTTCTGCGTAGACACGCCTGCCATTTTCAAATCGGTATAGCGCGTGCCGCCGGTGAATCCCTCTGTGGGCAGGGAAACGATGTCGTCTCCCACGCGCAGCACCAGATAGCGAATGCCGCTG
>JAQXRL010000389.1 GCA_029218505.1 Eubacteriales bacterium
TTCACGCCATCCATGATTTGTACATAGAACCCGCGCCCTATCATTCCGTGCTGATGGAAAACTGCATGGAGCAAAAGCGCGATATTTCCCTGGGCGCAAAATACAACAATTTCGGCTTCCACGGCACCGGATTCTCCTCCGCAGTGGATCAAATGGCGGCAGTGGACAAATTGGTATTTCGGGATAAAACCGTTTCCCGGAGTCGTTTGCTGCAGGCGCTGGAAAGCAATTTCGAAAATGAAGCGGATTTGCAATATATTCTGCGCCATGATGCGCCCAAGTTGGGACGCGACCCGGAAACAAAGGCGCTGGCGGAAGAGCTGATAGACCTGTATGCGGAATCCCTGGCCGGCCTTGTCAACGAGCGCGGCGGAATCGTTCGCGGCGGCACCGGTTCCGCCATGTATTATCTGTGGCACGCGGAACACTTGGGCGCCACCGCGGACGGCCGGAAATACGGAGAACCTCTGCCGGCCAATTTCTCACCCTGTCTGTTCCTCACGGATTCCGGCCTGCTTTCCGTCATCACGGGCTTCACCGAAAAAAATCTCTTTCGCATTCCCAACGGCGGCCCTTTCACCCTGGAGTTGCACGACACCATCTTCCATGCTCCGGACAGCATTGAAAAGGTGGCGCAAATGGTGCGCATGTACATTCGCCTGGGCGGACATCAAATGCAGCTGAACGCCGTAAACAATGAAAAACTGCGGGACGCGCAGCTGCATCCGGAACGCCACGGCGACCTGGTTGTGCGCGTATGGGGCTGGAGCGGGCATTTCGTGGAACTGGAAAAGCGTTATCAAGACCAGATCATTGCCCGCACGGAATTCACAATGTGAGGTGCGCCGCATGAAGGGTTTGGTTTTCGCAATAGAAGAAATGTCCGTCCACGACGGTCCCGGCCTGCGAACCACAGTGTTTTTGAAGGGCTGCCCGCTGCGTTGTCAATGGTGTCACAATCCGGAAGGTTGGCACATGCGCCCGCAGCGCGTGAGAAACCCCAACGGTTGCCTGGGATGCGGCGCCTGTGAAACGGAATGTGCGGACCATTGTTCCGCCTGTGGAAAGTGCTTGTCGCGCTGTCCCAAGGGCCTATTGCGCATCAGCGGCGTCTGGTGGGAACCCGAAGATTTGGCGAAGCGCATTTTGCAAAACGGGCCGCTTCTTCAAAACGGCGGCGTCACCGTGTCCGGCGGAGAAGCGTTAATGCAGCCGGAATTTCTGACAGCTCTGCTGGACGAGCTGTCTCCCCTTCATCGCGCCATAGAAACCTGCGGCTATGCTGCGGAAGCGAATTGGCGCAACGTGCTTTCGCGCCTGGAACTGGTTTACTTCGATGTCAAACTGGCGGATCCCGAAAAGCACCGGCAATACACCGGCGTAGACAATGAACCGATCCTCCGCAATTTGGAAGTCTTGAAAGAATGCGGCGTGCCCTTCGTGGTGCGCATTCCCACCATCCAGGGCGTAAACGATGATGCGGAAAACATGCGCGCTACATGCCGCCTATTGCAGGGTGCAAAGGCGTTGCAAGGCGTGGAACTTCTGCCGTATAACACGTGCGCCGGCGCAAAGTACGCGTTGGTGGGACTTGCCTACAACCGCGCTTTCCGGCAGCCGGATTCGGCAACGCTGGAGACGGCCCGGCAAATATTCCTGGATTGCGGAATACACGCCACGATACGTTAGACAAAGATCGCGGAAGAAACCGCGCATTGCCTGCCAGAAAAGGAGGATGATTTCATGGGGATTTATGGACGCCCAAACCATTATTTTGGAAAAAAACGCCCGGGATTTTCCAACACCTGTTGGATCGAACTGATTGGCTTCGACAATGAAAGTCCGGATTACGGCGTGGCAGATTTTCTGGACAAATGCGGTTTCGCAGTAGATCGCGTGTCCTTTCACCTTACCAGTCTGGATTTTGTGAATACCCACCGCGGCATGGATCGTTCGTATGTTCTTCCGGCGTATGCCTGTTCCTATTCCGGCCATCAGGCCAACGATGACCGCCGCCGCCAAAACTGGACCAATTTTCAAATGAAGGGACTGGTGGACGCCCTGCACGCCCATGGCATCGAAGTCTTTGCCAGTTTCTTCGATCTGGAATCGCCCTCCCTGCAGGACGATCTTCCAGAATATTTCTCGGATCTTCATCCGGAACTGCGCTTTGTGGACCGCAAGGGAACGGCACACCGCTTCTTGTACATGCTGAAGCGCTTTGCGGACGGCACGGAATACCTGGACTTTTTGAAACCGCGTCTTTTGCAAGTCGCAAAGGACTACGGTCTGGACGGCATTCAGTTGGCGGATGGGATTTCCAGTCCACGCCTCTCCCTGGAGCAGGGCGATTTTTCCGACGATATCGTGCATCGCTTTTTGGAATCGCAATCCCTGTCCCTGCCGGAACGAATTCCATCCTGCTGCGATCGTCCGGAGGAAATCGCCCTTCGCGCGGATTACATTTACGCCAACCTGCGTCCTCAATGGATTCGCCACATGACGGAACGATGGCGCAGCTTCATGACGTCGCTCATCGTCCTGTTGCGGGAAAACGGACTGAAAGCCAGCTTTAACAGCGCCTGGACCAAGGATCCGCTGGAAGCCCTGTATCGATATGGCGCGGATTATCGCGCATACGCCAAAGCAGGCGCCACCAGTTTCGTGGTTGAGGACGTCTCCAGCGATCTCGCCATTTTGGCAGAAGACGAAAACGGCTATCACATGGGATATGACCACCGAAAATTTGTGCATTATGAATTCCTGGCCAATTTGATGTGCAACAAAGCCGCCATGCCTTCCACCGCCATGACGCCGCTTTTCATGATCCGGGACACGCTGGAACAGTGGGATGTGCTGCATCATGTTCCCCAGGCCATGCAACGCGCCGCCTGTGCAAATCTTTCCAGCTTTCTGGTGCAAAACGGCAAGCTGGAGCCCGTGACCAACGGCCCCTGGTTCTGCCTGGCGGATGGGCTGACCAAAGACGAATGGGCATTGGTGCGCTCTGCATGGGATAACGCTTACATTCCCGATGCAAAATCCGTATCCGGCTTTACGGTAATCTGGTCCGATCGTCGCATGGAAGCGGAACTGGAGGCCCTGATCTCCCGGCGCGTCAGACACACCGCCCGCTATTTGGCGGAACTGCTGAGCGCGGGCGCTCCCGTGCGGAAAATTGCCCGCATCGAAGAACTGCCTCACCTCTCCGGAGACATCCTGGTTATCCATCCCGCACTGCTCCCCAAGGATGAACTTCAGGCTGTGCTTGACTATCGCGGCGGCCGCAAAGCGTTTCTGGGAGAATTCGCCGGCAACATGGTTCCGCATGTGCGCGCTGAAACGCCCTGGGGAGACACGGGCTTCCGGATGGATGGCGAGGAAGGCTTCATGACCTTCACCTCCACCGAGCCATGTCCTCCGAATGTCGCAGCACTGCCAGAATTGGTGGGCGGCATCTGGACGCATCCGCTGCGCTTTGCGCCGGAACCGGATGGTTTCCTTGCCGAATGCGCCCGCCGCCTGTGCGCCGTCAGCGACGTTCCCACGCTTTCGGGCGACCACGGCGCATGCCGCGTCCATGCGGTAACGCTGGATGACGGACGCGTGTGGTGTTGCGTGGAAAACGAAGAATACTATTATGCGCTGCCCACGGTTCGTTTCGGCCGTCCGGTAAAGCGCATCAACCTCATCACCAAGCCGGACGGGTATCCCCAGCAACGCTTGGCGGACGGCATCCGGCTTCGCGTGCCTGGACGAGGCGCAGACGTCATGGAGGTTGAATTCGAATGAAGGAATTCCGCTATTCCGGACAAAACCTGCGGGAAATCTCCTTTCCCGTGGGGGGAATTGGCGCAGGTTGCATCGGTTTGGCAGGAAACGCCGCCTTGATCGATTGGGAAATTCGCAACCACCCCGACAAAGGCGTGCGCAATTCCATGACGCATTTTGCGGTAAAAGCGGAATCCTCCACACGGCGAATAGACGCGCGCGTGTTGCAGGGCGACTATCCCGGCCGGCTGTCGGGCGATTACGAAGGAAACGTTTGGCAGTGGCACGGCTTTGGCTATGGCGTACCTCAATCCTCCATGGCCGGCTTTCCCCACTTTGAAAACTGCGTTTTTTTCGGGAATTTCCCCTGCGCTCGGGTAGAATTGACCGACGAACACTTCCCCGGAACGGTTGAGCTCACCGCGTTTTCCTCCTTTGCTCCCCTTCAAACGGAAGATTCCAGCCTGCCATGCGCCTTTTACGAGGTAACGTTTCACAATCCAACGCAGGAAAACATCCGCTATACCGCGGCATGCACGCTGGCGCCGCTGATGGAAAACGCCGTAAGCGTTTCCGAATCAGGCGCAGGCCGCCATTTGTTTGGATTCCACGGCGGCGAAAACAGCCTGTGCGTCGCCACGGATTGCGCGGATACCCATATTCAGCAGGCATGGCATCGCGGCGAATGGTTTGAGGGCGCCAGTCTTTACTGGCGGGATTTCTCCCGGACCCAGCCGGGGTTTCTGCCGGACAGGCGCTATCAACCGGACGGCAGCGAAAAGGGCACGGTGGAAGCGCGAATTTCGCTCCATCCCGGAGAAACCGGCTGCATTCGCTTCGCCTTGTGCTGGTATTTCCCCATTTGTGAAAACACATGGGAACCTGCCCGTGGCACGGAAACCCCGGAAAGGCTGCGATGGAGAAATCATTATGCCACGCGCTTTGTCTCTGCGGAAAACGTGGCGTATTTTGCGTTGGAAAACTGGGCTCGCCTGCGCGCCCAGACCTTTGCCTTTCGGGACGCTCTGTATTCCTGCTCTATGCCGGATGCCGCGCTGGATGCGGCGGGGGCCTGTCTTTCGGTGCTGGTCACGCCTGTGTGCATGCGCCTGGAAGACGGTTCCTTTTACGGCTGGGAAGGCGCAAACGAACACGGCGGCAGCTGCGAAGGTACCTGTCAGCATGTATGGAATTACGCCTATGCGCTGCCCTTTCTTTTTCCCGATTTGGAGCGCAGCATTCGGGAATTGGAAGCCCGTTACAGCCAATTTCCCGATGGCAGGCTTGCGTTTCGTTTGAAATTGCCGCCAGGACGGGAACCAGGGTGGCCCATGCCCTGCGTGGACGGCCAATTCGGCTATGTCATGAAGGTATACCATCACTGGAAGCTCACCGGCGACACGGACTGGATGCGCAAAATGTGGCCCAGCGTGCGCGCTGCGGTGGAATTTGCCTGGCAGGACAGCGATGTGCGCTGGGATCCTCAGCGCACAGGCATCCTCTCCGGGCGACAGCATCACACGCTGGATCGGGAATTCTTCGGTCCTTCCTCCTGGCTGGAAGGTTTTTACCTGGGCGCGTTGGATGCCGCGCGGCACATGGCGGAAGCCTTGGGCAAAAATTCGCAAGAATTTGCTCTGGTATACGAAAAGGGGCGCAAATATCTGAACGAGGCGTTGTTCAACGGCGAATATTATTCCCAAAACATCGATTTGAAGGATAAGCGCTTGCTGGAGGGATATCCATCCATGGTCAATCCGGATTTTCCCCGCGTCACAACGCCATGGACGATCGACCGATATTGGAACGAAGAATACGGCGAAATTCAATACCAGTTGGGCGACGGTTGCCTGCTGGATCAGGCGCTGGCCCAATGGCATATGAACCTAATGGGACTTGGCCGGGCGTTTGATCGAGAAAAGCTGCGTTCCGCCCTGGAAAGCGTCTATCGGAACAACTTCAAACAAACCATGCGCAATGAATTCAACCCCTGCCGGCTTTTCTGCCTGGACGGGGAATCCGGAACCATGATCTGCACCTATCCTCCCGGACATCCCATGCAGGCGGTTCCCATTCCATATTGCCAGGAAGTAATGACCGGGTTTGAATATGCCGCCGCAGAGCTCATGCTCATGGAAGGCCTGCAATCTCAGGCAGAGGACATCCTAGCTGCGGTTCGCCAGCGTTACGATGGTTCCAATCGAAATCCCTGGAATGAAATCGAGTGCGGCAGCAATTATGCCCGGAGCATGTCGGCGTTTGCGCTCACGGCAGTATACAGCGGTTTCTGCTGCGACATGACCCGGGGCCGCCTCGCCTTTTCTCCCGTCTTTCCGGCAGACAAAGCCTTTCATGGCGTTTGGTTTTCTGCAAACGCATGGGGAAGGATGGATGCCAGCGCCGCGCGCTTTGCTCTGATGCTGGAATCGGGCGTGCTGCGCCTGCGTTGTCTGTACATCCGAGATTTCTCCCCCGTCTCCATTTTGGCAGACGGCAACCCTGTCGAATTTTCGATCG
>JAQXRL010000390.1 GCA_029218505.1 Eubacteriales bacterium
ATTTCGTTGATCATCAGCGAAAGCAGAATGGGCACGGGAAATCCGCACACCAGCTTCATCAAACTGAGAATAATTGTGTTCCGAAACGCGTTCCAGAAGTCTGTGTAGCTGAATAGTTTGCGAAAGACATCCAGCCCCACAAACGGCGCGTTGGAAAAGCCCTGGAATACGTTGTAATTGCGGAATGCGATGGTTACGCCGTACATTGGCACATATTTGAACAGCAGAAACCACGCAATTCCGGGAATCAGCATGATATAGATCAGCGTATCCATGCGAAGGGCATGGATGAATTCCGCCAAGCCGTTTTTCTTTTTGTATTGCATGTTTATCCCTCTTTCTCCACCACAAGGAAGCGCAGGTCCTCTCCAAAGGCGGAGATCCCCACCGCTTCCATTCGCAGGGAAACCTCCGTTGCACCGCGCGTCCTGCATGGCAGTTTGCCATGCGCCGTCGCATCCCGCAACCAGGGCGTATCGGCGTCAATGGACAGCCGCGTTTCCGTGTCGCCGCAGCGAACGCGCAGACAGACGCTTCCCTTGCTTTTGCCATCCAGGCGGAGCCATTTGGCTTCCCGCAGATTTCCCATGGATGCCTCCAGCGTTGGAATCGTGCCCGCAGGAATGGCGACAGTGTCTCCGGGGCGCACTTCGATGCGGTGCCCTGCCGCACAAAGCGTTACCGTATTAAATTCCGCGTCCAGATATTTGGGCGGATTGCTTCCGTTGAGCGGCGTGTTGCCGACGGCGAGCATCGGCATGTTTGCGGAAGTGGCGCCGTCTCCAGGGGTGCAAAAATCCACGCGACGGTTTTGCATGAGCGCCTTTTGACAGGCGATTACGCCTTCGCCCCAATCCGGATGTTCATCTACGGGCAAACCGTTCACCCGCGCCATATCCCGTTCCATGCGGTCTACCATGCCGCTGCCGAGGCAATACCGGCCCCAACCTTGCGCGGTGGCGTCCGGATCCAATGAAATGATCTCATCGGGCACATAGGCTGGCCTGGGCGCCAGAAACCAGTCCGCGATGTTCAGGTATTCCCGCCATACCGGGCGCGGAACGCCGTTGGGGTTTACATGACCGCAATCGCTGCGTTCTACGCGGCGGAACCCGCCGGGATACCACCATGGCGCCGAACCCACCACGCCAGTTTCCCGAAAGGCGCGGAAAAACAGTTGGTTGTATTCGCGCTGGGCTTCCAGCATTTCCTCTGGCGCGGACAGGGTTTCCTTGTTCCACTTCAGCGCCTTCCAGGGCGAATTTCCGCTGGTGCCCACCAGGCTCAGGCCGTATTCCATCCAGGTAACGGGCTTGCCGCCGCTGAGATGCCGCGCCAGCAGGCTGACGCACATCATTGCGCCCAGTCCTTCTGGAGACTGTTCGCAGGTATAGCCCTCCAGCGCCATGAAGTCCACGTGCTTTACGGTGCCCGTAAGATAAAAACCGGTGTATTTCGGCACAGACGCGCCGCGATATGTAATCAGATGATTGGGATCCAGTCCGCGCAGATGGCGAAGAGCGTCGTTCCACTTGCGGGACATCATTCCGTCGATAAAGCGCCGGTACGCGCAGATCTTCACGCGCCACGGGCCGTCCTTTGCGAACTGCTCCTTCGGAGGATGTACTGGCCGGCCGGCTGCGTCTCGATCCACCGGAATACCCCAATCCCGCTGTGCGTTTTCCACTCCGCCGTAACGCTGCACGAGCCATTCCGCCCAGCCTTCGTCCCAGAAATCGAGATAAGCAAGCGGCTGTGTTCCCGTCTCCCAGGAAATATCATGGGCGAAGAGGATGGGGTCGTCCCGCAGGCGGGATTCCCGAATCAGCCGTTCCACCGCCAGGGGTTGGTAATACAGCGGATTGCTGGCGTTGGGGTAACTGAGCATGATTTTCATGCCGTGACGCCGGCAGCGCTCGACAAAATCCCGAAGCGGTTCCATGGAACGGCCGAACACGTCTCCGTCCAGGCGCGTACACACCAGATTGATGCGCATGTCCGCCATTTGCGCCAAATCCCGCTCCGTTTCCAACGGGTCATAATTCGCCTTGTCCATCCAGCCCATCCAGTAATCGGGCCGGTCAAAACTGGGATAAAACAGCGGCCAATAGTTGATGCCATAGGCGAACCAGGGTTTTCCGTTGCATACAAAGCCGCTGCCTTCCGCCCGGACGAATTCCTCCGGGTTCCCGCGCACGGGCGCGGTGGCGAGCAATTGCTGGCAGATGCGATCCGCGACCATGCCATCTGCCGTCAATTCCGTGACAATTTCGTAATCGCCTGCTTCCGGAACCGTCCATTCGGCGGTGGTTTCCGTGTACGCGCGGGCGCTAAGCAGGAGATTTTGGGAAACACGGGCAATTTCCTTGCCTTGCCGCAGAATTCGGAAACAAATCTCCGCGGGCAGAAAATCCTGCGAAAGGCTCAAAATACGCGCGCCCAAGCGCAAGGTTTTTCCGGGATCACAGACGAACACATCCGCGCCGGCTTCATACAGATACACACCCCGGCACATGCAATCCACCATGTCGCCCAGCAGTTCCATGGCGCCCTGTACGCGCGCGAGATCCTGACGCACCAGCCCGATGCCGCCTACGCAGGAACCGGGCGTAGTGGCGCTGACGCTGCCGGGGCGAGTGCCATTTGTGCGAACCAAATGTCCGCGGGTATTGCTGAGCATCAAAAATGCGGCGGCGCCGCGCCGGCCTTGCGCGCGCCCTTCCGGGCCCATCGCCTGTATCAGGGAAATCATGCGGTTGCGGTGCTCCATGCGAAACCCGATTCCATGGGGCCGGGCGACGGGGCAGAGCACGGTTTCCGGCCCGGCGGAATGCAGTTGCGCCCGGGTAATGACCTGATCCGGCTCTGTCAGAAAGGCGGGCACGTCTTTTTCGAAGAAAACTTTGTGGGTCGGCGCTACGCCTTCCATGATGAAGGCGTCCCCATAGGCATGGTTGGCATCCAGCTGGGATGTCTCCAGCGGAAGTTCCACATACATGTCGCCTACGCGCTCAATGCGCTTTCCAAACAGTGGTCCGCCCAGCAACAGCACGCGGCCGCCCTGCTTCCAGTAAAGCTCCAGAGCGTTCCGTGCTTCTATTGGCGTAGACTGGGCATGGGGAATGATCAGGAGAAAGCCGATTTGGGAAAGATCCTTTTCCATGAATTCGCGCACGGTAACTTCGTGGACGAAATATCCCCGCTTTCGCAGAGAAGCAATGCTCTCCCGGGCGCTTTGCGGATCAAAACCGGGGCGGTGATCCATGAGAAACGCAATGGTGCGATCGTGATTCAGACATTTTTTTCCATCCAGGGCGTTTTCAATCGGTTGAACAGCGGCTCGTTCCATTTGGGCATGCCTCCTAGAAAAAATCAGGATGAGGGAAAAGATATCCGCTGAGAATATCCCATGTTTGTTTAGAATTCTAACAAAAACAGGGATTCTTCGCAACGGACGATTCTTTGATATTGGTGGACAATCCTACGCTGTCAAAAATCTTTGGGGGGATTAATGCGCGGCATTGTATTCCTGAAGATATGCGTTCAAGAAACCGATCGCGGCGGTTCGTGAACAGCTTTTGGTATTGCTGAACATGACGCGGTTTTCGGGGCCATACTCTCGCAGGATCATGCGTTTTTTTACGATTTCATTGATGCGCCGTTCCAGATACGCATGCTTGTAATACAAATCGCCTGTGATGATCACCCGTTCCAAATTGATCATATTGATGCAGTTGGTGATGGCTGTGGCGATGTACAGCGCTTCTCGCTCAACCAGTTGCTTGGCTTCGGAATCGTTTTCCGCCGCATCCATTACCTCCTGCCAGCTGCCGAAGCGGGAGCCTTCCAAAATTGCGCGAATGGACGCGTACATCTCCAGACATCCTCGGTTTCCACAGGAACAGCGCTTGCCGTTGTAACAGATGGACATGTGGCCCAGCATTCCGCCGATTTCACAGATATCCCGGAACAATTGATTGTGTACGATGATGCCGGAACCGATGCCTTCGGTGTCGATATGCAGCAGCATGATGCTGGCGTAATTCTGGCCTGCGCCGTAATGTTTTTCCTCCAACGCCAAGGCATCCGTCACGTTATACAGCTGCATGGGCCAAGTCAGATGCTTGGACAGGATCTCTATTACGGGAACATTGCGCCAGGATGCAAAATTTGGCGGGTTTAAGATGGTGCCGTTGATGGTGTTCAGGGGCCCCGGAGCGCAGATGCCCAGTCCCAAAATGCGTTCCTGGGACAGATCATGTTCCTTCTCAAACGCTTTTAGAATTTTCGCCGATTCCGCCAGCCTTTCCCAGGGATTGTCGCTGTTGAGCAATGCTTTTTCGCAGATGGTTTCTCCGGCCAGGTTGATAAAGCCCACTTCCAGATCCCGCCGGCGGATGATGAGCCCGCCAATGTAGAATTCTTCCCGGCGCACGTCCAACAACACCGGATGCCTCCCGACGCCGCCGCCGTGAATGCTGGTTTCATAGATCAGCCCTTCCTGAATCATTTCTTCGGTCAACGTGGTAATCGCGGCCCTGGACAGATGCAATTTGTCCGCCAGTTCGGCCCGGGAACACGGACATTCCAATACGCTGCCGAAAATCATTCTCTTGTTTGTGTGTTTCATCCTTCGCAAATTGATCGCTCGCTTCATGCACATCCCATCCCTTCTGAAACATCATAGCATAATTAGAAATTTTAATCAATAGATTGACAAGGCGCTTTTTCAGAGATATAATTAATTTATAATTCTAATCAATTCTTCGAAAGGTGATGACAATGTACCGAATTCTTGTGGTGGATGCGGAGGAGAGTTTTCACGCGTGGTGCAGGCGGCTCATCTCACAGATCAACGCGGAAGCCGTCATTTTGGAGGAAGCGTATCGGCCGGCAGATGCCCGTGCAAAATTGCGCTGCATGCCTCTGGAAATGATCATTGCGGACATTGTACAGCCGGGCGTCGCGGGGTTGATCGAGCAAATACGAGCGCAATCAAGGCATAGGCCGGAACTTCTGGTGGTGAGCGCGGTTTGCGATGCGGAGCATATGCGCAGGGCGATTCAATGGCAGGCGCTGGATTATTTGACAAAGCCTGTGCGTGGAGAAGAGATGGCGGCGCTGTTGCAAGGGCGAATTGAGGCGCGGCGCCAGGAAGCGCGGCGAACAGAGGTGGAGCAACAGCCTTTGGTGCAGGCAATCCATGGAATGATCGAGGCGAATGGCACGCATATGTATTCCGTGCGGGAATTGGCGGATCAATTTGGCGTGACGCCCAATTATCTGAGTTATTTGTTCAAGAAAAAGACGGGAACCACGTTCAGCGCATATCAGTGTGAAATGAAAATGGAACAGGCGCGCAGATTGCTTGCGGATCAGCCCCAAATGCGTGTGTATGAGATTGCCTCCATGCTGGGGTATGCGGATGAAAAATACTTTAGCCGCGTATTTGGCCGGTTTCACCGCATGACGCCCAGCCAATATCGCGTTCGTATGGAATCGGAGTCCGCATGGGCGTTGTAGTTTTTTCCACCATTTCAATAGTTTCGTCTGTTGTTTTGCCCGGGAAAACCTGATAGAGTATTGCTCACAAGACGTACGGAAAGGGAGGACCAGGATGCCGAATATATACGAATTATATGACAATGCTGAAAACAAGATTCAGGTTGCGCCGGAAATATACGACAGCGTTCGAATTGGAAACGAGGAAGTCTTTGGAGAAATCTGCGGCTTGATTCAACGGCATTGCGCCAAGGAAGGCCGTCCGTGCAGGATGGCATTTGACGGAAACTATGCGGTGAATTGGAAGGAGATCCTTTCTGCGATGCGGCAAAGCGCCGATGCTGCGGGAATCGACCTGAGCTGTGTATCGGTGAGCGGTTTATTCCGCCCCTATGAGGAGATACAGGAATATCGCAAGCCCTTTACCCAGTGGGATCCAAGCCTGGGTTGGGAAAACCGGGACGGCCGCATGCAACAGATTATGGATATGGACAAGGTGAAAGAAACCTGTCGGGAACTGCAAAGCAAAAATACCTGCGAACGTGCCGCGGCATACGTAATCTATGGCCCCGGCGCGGGCATTGCCGAAATGCGCGAAGCGTTTGACTGCACGTTTTATTTTGAAATGCCCAAATCGCCCATCATGTGGGCTTTGTGGGGCGGAAACTTGATTCCCATGGGCAGAGAGAGTCCGGATCCGTCGTATTCCTGGAAGGATTTGTATTATGTGGATTTCAATCTGTTGGACAATCAAAAGTGGGACGTTTTTGAACGCATGGATTATTTTGTGGACGCCGCAAATGCAGACCGGTTGACGCTGATTCCCCGCAGAGCCTATGACGCCATCATCACTACGCTGCTTCGATATCCCATCAAGCAGATTCGCACGTTTATGCCGGGGCCGTTTGGCGCCTATCGTTTTAAGGATTTGTGGAACGTGCCGGGGCTGGACAACAGCGCATGGAACAGCATCGCGTCGCCGAAGCTGGATATTTTGATCGATATTGGCGGAGGAAAGCAATTGCGGCTGCCGTCTGTAAATTTGCTGCAATATGGAAACCGGCTCGTGGGAGATTATTGGGATCGGGAGGTGCCGAAGTGGTGGCCGCTGCTGGCGGCAATTGACGACGGCTATTTTCCGGATCCGGATACGCCGCTGGAACGCACCGCCATGTGTCAGCACAACCATCCTTCCACGGAATATGTGCGTAGAAATTTCAACGAACAATTCGGAAGATATGAGACGTATTATATTCTGGAGGCATATGAGAATTCTGCCACCATCATGGGCTTCAAGGAGCATGCCGATTTGGAAGAATGGGAGAGAAAATGCTGGGCCGCAGCGGAAAACAAGGAATTGATTCCGGATTGGAAGGATTATGTGAACATTTGGAGCACGGCAGCCGGCGATTTGTTCCTGATTCCGCCGGGAACTACCCATGGGCACGGCGGCCGGCAGATGGTATTGGAACTGGATACCAACGTAAACACGACCACATGCGAGTATTCCTTTTACATGCATGACTATGGCAGAAACAGCTGGGACGAGGAAACCAAGACCATGACCGGCAAAAAGTGCAATCTGCAATGCAGACATGGTTTCGCGGTGGACAAATTCCGGCGGGAAAATTGGGTGCGGGAGAATTTGCGCGCGCGTCCTGTGGTGAAAAAATGGACGAAAGAATATTGCTTTGAACAGTATACGACGCTGCCGGAAATGCCCTTCCATATTGAACGGTTTCACTTTGTCCACAGAGCGGAATACGACACCGAGGGAAGGTTTATGCATGTGGCAACCTTGGCAGAAGGGCAAAATGTGACAATCCGTTCCATAGAACATCCGGAATACAGCACCACCATCGACCATTTGCAGGCTGCGATCATTCCTGCATATTTCGGAAAATATGAAATGATCAACAATGGCGAAGGTTTGTGTACGCTGGTGTACATTCACATGAAACAGTAAACGCCGCGCATGTTTCATGGTTTCGGAAACCGGCGGCATTGCCGAAGTGATTGGAAAGGCGGTGCATTTGCGAAGAAGCGTCGCCGGCGCGTGATGAATGGCAGGCGATCATACGGAGAAGCATATCCTTTGCCGCGCTTTCGTGCATCGGTTTTGCAACGGAATCCGAATGCGCGGCAAGGGCAGGATGCCCAGCCGGGTGTTTTCGTGCAAAGAATTTCCAATGTGCTTCTGAGAAAGCCGGTGTTGTTTTGGCGGATTGCTGGAACAACACCGTTTCTTTTCCATCCTGGCCATGGTGAATGGCAGGAAAAAGGCTGGGCATGGGAGAAACGGCGCAAGCATCCGTTTGGAGGTTTGCAAATCTTGGAGGGAGCATCGTTTCCCGGAATGCGCGCGCTATGTCAACGGCGTTGTTTCGTTCGCCGGACCGGTTATGGGTGCGTTTTTAAGCCCTTGGTAGCCGGATTATCGATCAGCGTGCCTTCCTTTGTAAAACGGGAACCATGACAGGGGCAGTCCCATGTATGTTCATCTGGATTCCATTTCAACGCACAGCCGAGATGCGGGCATCGTTTGGTGGAAGGGGTCAGCAAATTGAATGCCGATTCCAATACCTGAACGGCAAGCTGCGGTCGTAGGATGGTTCTTCCCGGAGAAAACACCTGCGCATAAGGGTTTTCTTTTCCCTGCACCATGTCGGATAGAATCATTGCGGATACCATAGAAGACGTCATTCCCCATTTTTGGAATCCTGTGGCGACATATATGTCATTCGTGCCGGCGGAATATGCGCCAATATAAGGCGCGCCGTCCAGCGTCATGCAGTCCTGCGCAGCCCAGTGATATTTTTCCACGGCATTCGGATAATGGCGTTTTGCGAAATCCCGCAGTTCCTGCCATGCGCCGCCCTTTTTTCCCGTGCGGTGGCCGCCTCCGCCAATGAACAGAAGGTTTTCATAATTGCGGAAGGACATGCCCGTTGGGGCCTCATCCACGTACATTCCGTGCACGTTGGGCGCGTTTTCCAGGGCGATTGCATAGGAACGATGCTGATATACTTTGAGAAAATAAAACCCATGTTTGTTGATAAACGGAAAGTGCGTGGTTACAAGAATCTTTTTTGCCTGAATTGTCCCTTGGCTTGTGATCGCCTTTGTGCCCACCAGCGTTTGCACGCGCGTGTGCTCATAGACGTGCAATCCTTTGGAAATTTCTGCCACGAACTTCAAGGGATGAAACTGTGCTTGATTTTTGAACCGGACGGCGCCTGCTACGGAAAATGGCAATGGAAGCGTGCGCACAAATTCCGCATGGATTCCGAGGCGTTCCAGGGCGGTGATTTCGTTTTCAATTTTCCGGCGATGATTCAGCGAATACACATAAGCATCCTTTTCTTCGAAATCGCAGTCGATCTTCCGACAGAGTTCCCGATATTTTTTCAAGGCGTTTTCGTTTGCGTCCAAATACTGTTTTGCTTTTGCAACGCCAAATTGACGGATTAGTTTCTCGTAAATCAGGCCATGCTGAGAAGTGATCTTGGCCGTTGTGTTTTTGGTGATGCCGCTGCAAATCGTGTCCGCTTCGCAAAGAACATAGTCAATTCCCAATTGATGAAGCATATGTGCGCATAGAATTCCGGTCATGCCGCCGCCGATGATGAGCACATCCGTCTTGAGATCTTTGTTCAGGCTTTCGAAGTTGGGCTGATTTGCCGTTTGTTCCCATGGTGCGTTCATAGACAATCCTCCTGTTCAGCGCTTTGAGTTAGTCTTTCTCAAAAGGAAAATGCTATTCTGGAAAAAGGGGCGTCATGGCAGAGAAGCGCACATTGTTTCATCGATGCCTGCCGTGAAGAACGGCGTGTGGAGGCGCTGCCGGTGTTTCTTCAAATTCGAAGAAGAGCGCGAAAAAAGAGAAATTTTTCTGCTTTTCCCATTGACATATGCTGTGCAATATGGTATAATATCTTTCGTTGTCAGGCAATGACTGGGTGTAGCGCAGTTTGGTAGCGTGCTTGAATGGGGTTCAAGAGGCCGGAGGTTCAAATCCTCTCACCCAGACCAT
>JAQXRL010000391.1 GCA_029218505.1 Eubacteriales bacterium
CATCGTGTCCGGCGGCGTGAACGGCGACTACGGGCACTGACTTTTCCCTGGAAAAATCGCTGCCTTGCAGAGTTTGCGGCCGGAATCCGCAGGCTTTCAGCAAAATCTGGAGAGGGTGTCCGTGGCGGTGGTGCTTGCTTCCCCGTCCGCCAGCTTGTCAAAAAGACTTTTTTGGACAATCTGAAGAAATATCCTACTGTGAACCAAAACTTTCTTGACAGCCAGGCAAAGTCCGTATAAAATTTTGCCTGGTTCTTTTTTATGGAACCGGCAAAAGCTGCCAAATACAATTTGCAAAGGATGATTGCCCATGTGGTTCTGGCTCGCCATCACTGCCCTGCTGATGTGGAGTGGCTCCGATCTGTTTAGCAAAATTGGCTCCCGCCCCGACGACAAATACAGCCATTGGAAAATGGTCATGGCCGTCGGTTTTGTGATGGGACTCCATGCCATGTACGAAATCTTCGTAGGCAAGACGCCCATCTCCATGGAGGTCATCATCGCCTATCTTCCCGCATCCGCCCTGTACATCGCCTCGATGGTTTTGGGATATGTCGGCCTGCGGTACATTGAGTTGTCCGTCTCTTCTCCCATTTGCAATTCCTCCGGCGCAATCGCCGCGCTCCTGACATTTTTCTTTCTGGGACAGCGCCTCAGCGCACTGCAAACCGTTGCCATCGCATTGGTTTGCGCCGGCGTAATCGCCTTGGGCATCGTGGAATATATGGAAGACGATGACGCGCGTCTCGAACGCCAGAAAACCGCAAACATTCAATATTCCCGCAGCTTGCTGGCGCTTCTGTTGCCCGTTTTGTACTGCATTCTGGATGCCGCGGGCACCTTTGCCGACGTGCTGATTCTGGAAACCCTGGATGAGAGCATGGCAAACGTGGCGTATGAACTCACCTTCCTGGCAATGGCTGTATTTGCATTCCTGTACGTGGTCGTCTTCAAGCATCAGAAGCTCTCCATTCCCAGAGAAACGCCCAAACTGGTGGCCGGAATTTTTGAAACAGCCGGTCAGTTTGCCTACGTGTATGCCATCGGCGCCAATGCCGTAGCCGCCGCGCCCATCATTTCCGCGTATTGCGCCGCTTCCGTGCTGTGGAGCCGCCTGTTTTTGAAAGAAAAACTGTCCTGGAAGCATTATGTCGCAATTTCCGTGGCCATCGTGGGAATCGTCATCGTGGGTGTGCTGGATGAAATCGGCTGACGACAACGCGCGTTACTTGGATCATTCTCATTGGGGGTGCTCCTCGGTTTTCCTGACGGACGATCGCGGCCGCCCAGTGAAAATTCTCCGTGCCGGCACGCCAGTCTTGTCCATGCCGGCAAAAGAACGCGGCCGCAGCGAATATCGAACCCTGGCGGAACAAGGCGTGCATTGTTTTTTTGACGGCGATGACGCTCCCAGGCCCAGTTTTTATGCCGTGCCGATGTTAAACGTGTTTGCATGGGATGAATGCGGCGGATTCTGGGGAACAAAAGGCGCGCTGGCGGACCTGGACGATTTGAACGCTCCCGTTTATCACGTCGATCGCCGGTTTTGCGTCACCAAGGTGGCCGATCATCTGCGCGCTTTTCTGATGCCCCCGGAAACCATCCGCAAACGCGCCTTCTCCGGCATTCCCACCGGGGAAATCACTCTGTATTCTTCCGCGTCCGAGGCGCATCGGACATTGAATTTTCTGGTGCCGCCCAATTGCGATGGCGGTTCTTGAATTTCGCGGGTTTTCTTCAAAACAGCTCTGACATTGTCCTGTCAGAGCTGTTTTTCTTCCGCTTCCCGAATCTTCATATCTGCGCGGCGAAATTCCCCCGGCGACATGCCAAATCTCTTCCGAAAACGGTTGGCAAAGGCACTCTCCGTGGAAAAACCCGTTTCTTGGGCAATCCTGCCAATCGATACGCGGCTTTGCAGCAATTCTTCCTTCGCGGCATCCAAGCGCATGCGCAACAATGCTTGGCGAATCGTCTCTCCTGTTTGTTGCTTAAACACCCTGGCGAGGTGGTCCGGCGTAATGTTCAAATGCTCTGCCAGCGTCGCCACCCGAACCTCTCCCCGAAAATTCTCCTGCAAATACGCTTGTGCCCGAACCACGTAATCAATATGCGCGCGGGATCCTCCCGGCATTCGCTGGGCGTTTTGATCCCCTTGGGATTCACGATATTCCAAGGGCGTGCAACCCGCGCGGCGGCGAAACCAATGCAAAAACGTGCTGGTATCCCGAAAACCCGCGTTGGTTCCCACCACGCCGACGCTTTGCCGGCCTTCCCGCAAAAGACGGCAAGCCAGGCCGAAGCGCATTCTGTCCATGTAATCCCGCAAAGAAACCCCCATTTCCCTGCGAAAAGCCCGGCTCAGACTCGCAGGAGACACATACAACATCTCCGCCAGCGCCCCTACGCTTGTGCCCTGCTCAATCTGACTGTGCAAAAGCTGGATCGCTTGGTTGGCCAACGAATACTCGCTTTGCAATAAATGCGTCCTCACAACGGAATCCGTACACCCATGCAAAACCTCTTGCAACGCCAATTGCAGCAGCAAAGCCCCTCGTTCCATCATCTCTCCATCCGCCTGCGGAAGCGCTCGGTATTGCGCCATGGCCGTTTCATCCTTCGACCCCAGCATGCGCAGCGCGTCCAAATTCGGCGTTTCTTCCCGTCCCCGAATTCGCGCCTGCCCCAGAAAGAACAGCGCAACAACCTTTTCTTCAAAAAGAACAGGCACCGCCAGTTCCCATATCCCCGCATGGCATCGTCTCCAAACCGGTTTCCCCGCCTGACGCGCCTGATGCAATCCTTCTTCCAAATCACTGTGAATGCACTGCGCCCGTCCGCCGGACAGATCTCGCACATGCTGGCAAAACGCGCAGTCATGATGCGTTAACGCCTTGTCCCCCGGCATCAGCAGTCCCACCCTGTTCAAAAAACCCGATGTGTCGTGCAATGCCACCCGAGCCATGGTCAGCCGCTCTACGGCCTCCACGACGTCCATCAAGGACCGCCGAATCGCCCGAACGTCCACACCGCTGCCCTTTTCTCCCGTTTCAGACATGGAAGCACCCCCTGTTTTCCATTCTATCACATCCGCTTCCGCAAGGCAATGAAAATATCGGAATCATGCTTTCATTTGCGTTAATATCACATTTTAAGATCGGATTTATGATGTTATAATAAAGACAGCAAAGGGAGGTGGCGGCGGTGGTATATGCGGTAAAACAAGGTTGCACGCTATGCGGCATGTGCGCAATGGAATGTCCTGTCGGTGCTATCACCATCGGCAAGCAAGGCGCAAAAATCGATCCGGAGAAATGCGTTGGCTGTGGAAACTGCGCCATGAATTGTGCTTCTGAAGCCATTGTGGCAGTGGAATAAAAGGAAAAGCAAGGAGGAATCCGTATGATTGCATTGAAAAAGACCGAAAACGGCATTCAGGTCAAAGAACGCGAAGTGCCCGTAATGGACTTCTACGACGTTGTCGTCATCGGCGGCGGCGTTGCCGGCGCAGCGGCTGGCATGGCGGCCGGCAAGCGCGGCATGAAAACCATTATTTTGGAAACCTTCACGGCGCTTGGCGGACTGACCACCCTGGGTCTGGTCAATATTCCCCTGGATTTCGTGTCCGGTCTGGGCAAGGAAATGTTTCAGGAACTGGAAAAGGTTCAAGGGCTGTGGCATCGCAACACAGATCCGGAAAAGCACAAATTGGTGCTGGATCGCA
This sequence comes from Eubacteriales bacterium, assembly GCA_029218505.1. Taxonomy (GTDB): domain Bacteria; phylum Bacillota; class Clostridia; order Christensenellales; family Aristaeellaceae; genus SUG1456. The sequence continues at coordinate 3,725 of JAQXRL010000391.1, forward strand.
TGATTCGCAAATACAACTGCGACGTATTGTTCCAAGCGCAGGTCATTGATTCCATCGTTGAGGACAATGCCATTGTCGGCGTCGTCATTCAGACAAAGACCGGCCCCAAGGCGATCATGGGAAAACAATTTGTGGACGCTTCCGGCGATTCCGATGCCGCATATTTTGCAGGCGCAGAAACCGTATGCGGCCGTCCCGGAGACGGAATGAGTCAGGCGTGTTCCCTGGAGTTCATCCTTTCCGGCGTGGATTGGGACAAATACGTCACTTCTCCTCAAAAGGCGGACGATCCGCGTTGGCTGAAAGCCATCCGCAAAGGTTTGGAATCCGGCGCGCTGCCCTACGAAGTGGACAACCATCTCAACTGGATCACCCATCTGCCCGGAAGGCCCCAGCATTGCGGCATGGATGAGGTCAGCATCTGCTTCTCGCATTCCCGCAATTGTTTCCCCATTGACACCCACGATCTGACGCGCATGTATCTGGAAGGCCGGGAGCAGGCTGATTTCCTGGCCAAATTCATCAAGGAAAACATCGACGGTTTCCAAAACTCCTGGCTTTCCTCCACGGGCGCGTTGATGGGCGTTCGGGAAAGCCGCCGCATTGTGGGCGAATACATTCTGACCGCGTCCGACATCGCGCATCTTCGCAAGTTTGACGACGTCATCGCCATGAGCACCCACGGATATGACATTCACAATTATGAAGGTCCCGGCAACATCAAGTGGGCGGCAATGGACATAAACGGCGAAACCAAGTACGTCATTTGCAATGCGGGCGGCTGGGGCTCCACCACGCCTCCGCCCAACGGCGCTCCGCTGGTGGACGTAAACGGAAGGCCCGGCGACGAGGCCGAGTTTGAACCCGGCGGGTATTACGACATTCCCTTCCGCGCGCTGATCCCGAAAAAGCTGGACAATCTGCTGGCCGCAGGCCGGAACCTGTCCAGCGACGTCGAGGCGCAATCCGGCGCACGGCTCATCATGGCCTGCTTTGCCATGGGCGAAGCGGCAGGCACTGCAGCCGCCCTGTGCGTTCGCAAGCAATTGCGCCCCCGCGAATTGAACCGCGTGGATCTGCAAAAGGAATTGATCGCTTCCGGCGTCAATCTTGGCCAGAACACGCGCAAGATTCCCGGCTTGCCGGAGGATATCCACACCGCCTTCGAAGAAGTTTATGCCAACCCCGAAATGAAGTCCAGAGAGGACATCGAAAAGCATCGCAAGGCCGGCGGACGAAAAATGGACGCAGATTTGAAAAACCCTTGGGACGGAAAATGGTAATCATCTGCCTTGGGAAGAGGTTTCGGCCTCTTCCCATTCTTCTATTTCTTCGTGAACAAATCAATCAGCGTTTTGTATAAACTCCCCGCGCTTTCCCAATGGATTTCCCAGAAAGCGCCATGTATAATGAAGGGGAAAACATTCCGCAAAGGAGGACACCATGCAACTGGACGTTTTGAAAAAGCGGCGCTTGCCGGATGCGGAAACTGTATTTCCCATCAGCGAAGCGGAAATGATTGCCCGGTATGAAGGCGTGTTCACGGCCGCAGTGAACGACGTATTGCGGGAAATGGGGTATGTCTATCAAACGCTGCCCCATACCATTCAGGGAATCACCCTGGATATGCGCACGGCAGGCTTCGCCTTTACCCTAAAGGGCAGCAAAAACCTGTATATAGAAGATGAAATGCCCGACAGGGCAAAAATGCTGGACGCCATCACGCCATACAGCATTGCCGTATGGGATACATCCCAGGACGACGAATCCGCTCAATGGGGCGAAGTCATGTCCATGGCCGCCATGAAACGGGGATGCAGGGGCGCCGTCGTGGACGGCGGCGTACGGGATACGGATCGCATTATCGCCATGAAGTTCCCCGTTTTTGCCCGCTATCGCACATCCAACGCCATGATGGGACGCTTTCGCATGATCGGCTATCAATTGCCCATCCGCATTGGCAATGTGGACATTCTGCCCGGCGACGTGATCATGGCGGACATGGACGGCGTCATTGTGGTTCCCAGGAAGCTGGCAATGGAGGTTTTGGAACGGGCGGAAGCAATCCGCGACCAGGAAAAGGGCATCAAAAAAATGGTAAACGAAGGCCTGGGCGCAACAGAAATCGTAGATCGCGGCGGATATTTCTAAAATTTCCGTTCCGCAAAGTACAGGACAGGGAAATCAATTTTTTCGTCAAGGAGGCACACCGCATGGATTCTTTGGAAAACAGGGTCATTGTTGTCACCGGCGCAAGCGGAGGCATGGGACAGGATTTTTGCCGCCGTTTGGCCGCAGAGGGCGCCCGGCTCGCCATCTGTGGCCGCAATCAGGAAAAAATGCGCGCGCTGACAGCGGAATTGCCCGCGGGAACGCTGTCCACAATTGTGGATGTGTCCGCAGAGGAACAGGTAATGGATTTCTTCCGGCAAATCCGGGAAACATTCGGCGGCGCGGACGCATTGGTCAATCTCGCCGGCTTGTCCATTCCGGGCAAGATCACCGAAACGGACGAGGCAAGTTATGACCGCATGCTGGACACAAACGTGAAGGGCACCTTTCTTTGTTCCAAACACTTTGCGCCGCTGGCGCGCACAAACGCGCAGATTATCAACGTGGCGTCCATGGCCGGCATCCGTCCAAACGGCACCGCGCCGTTGTATTGCACATCCAAGGCTGCGGTAAACATGCTTAGCCAAGGACTTTCCATTCAGCTTGCTCCCCTGGGCATACGCGTGACCACCGTCAATCCGGCAGGCACGGATACGCCGTTTTGGGGAACCCGCAGCGTGAATCGAGAAAAACTGCTCAAGGCGGAGGATGTATCGGAAGTGCTGCTGTTCGTGCTGAAGGCGGCGCCGCATGTCGTTTTTTCCCAAATCAACCTGGAATCTTTCAAGGCGATGGTGTAACAAACCTACCGTGGGAAGGGGGCAACCGGTATGCCGTCGAACCAGGTCTGGGACGTAACCGTATCCAAGATTACTTACATGGTGGAAAGAGCCAGCACCGTTGGTTGGCGGATTTCCGGAAATCCGCAAGTAGGTCAATGGGTATTGGTGGCCTGCGCGGAAGGCGCCGCAAACTATGTCATTGACGGAACAAGCTATTCCGTCGGCAAAGGCGATATTCTCCTTTTGCATCACGCCATGCAGCGGCACGCGGCGAGCGATTCCAAGAACCCGTGGCATTTCTTTTCCGTCGGCTTGGATTTGGAGTTTTCCAGCGAATCTGACCGGCGTGCGCTTGCCGACATGCCCTGCATCGTTCGGGCGCCGCAGCTGCTGCCTCTGTTTCAGGAGCTTTCCGGCATGTGGGAAATGAAATTTCCGGGATATCTCTTGGGATGTCGCGGCGTCCTTTCCCGGATTTTGTATGAACGAATTCGTTTGAACACCGTTCGCGAAAGCAATCCGGCACACTACGCCTGCGTACAACAGGTTCTGCGCACCATGCGAGAACATCCAGACGTGCATTACGATCAGAACACCCTTTCCGCCATGACCGGCTTCAGTCCTTCCCATTTTCGCGCCGTGTTCAAAAGCGTAACGGGCATGTCCGCCGGACAATATCAAAACCAGCTGCGCATTAACAAGGCCATGGATTTGCTGAAAGAGGGCTCTGCAAACGTAACGGAAGCCGCTTATCTCACGGGATTTCAGAACATTTACTACTTCAGCGAACTATTTAAGAAAATCACAGGCTATGCCCCATCTTATTTCTGCAAACAACGCCAAACGACGGAAAGGACGTGACCCCATGAAGGTAATGCATCCACTGGACATCGCGTCAAATCTCTTTACGCGATATGAGCTTACCGCGGAAATCAAGAATTATTTCGGCATTCAGGCCATGTTCGCACTCGCGCAAATGGCCATCGCCAAACAGGACAACTTCATGCTGGAACGCGTGAAGAACATGATTCACCGCTATCCGGACGACATTGAACATCCCAATTATAATTTTGACTACTATCGCTGCGGGGGCAATTGCCAGGCATATCTCCTGTTGATGGGGGAAAACGATCAAGCCCGGGAACTGATTCGGGAATATGCGGAAAAGACCATCGCTCAACCCACGGATGACAACGGCATACAATGCATGCGCCGTTGTCCGGAAATGCAAAAAGTATGGATTGACATCGTCCATACCACCACGCCGTTTATGGTCATGGCCGGCGTATCTTTGCACGAACCGCGCTACATTGATTTTGGAATCTATCAGATTTTTGCATTGTACGATCTTTTGGAGGATCCCTCGAATCATTTGCTGCACCAATGCCGCGGCTTTATGGCGGATCCCAACGCAATTTCTCAAGATCATTGGGGCCGCGGAAATGGTTGGGGCGTCTTGGGTTTGGCGGATCTGCTGCAATTTTTGCCCAAAGAACATCCTCAATATGCCGAAGCTGCCCGGCGTTTTCGGCGACACATGGAAGCGCTGCTTCCATATCAAACCAGCAAAGGACTCTGGCGGCAATCCATCGCCGAGGAATTGGCCTGGGAAGAAAGTTCCGGATCTGCCATGTTCGCATATGGCATGGGCGTCGGCATGCGATTGGGTATTCTTCCGCCGGAACTCTTTCGCGATCCCTTCGAACGGGCGCTGCGCGGGTTGGTTACGCACTGCCTTGGGCGCGATTTCAGCACGTATCGTTGCTGCCCTGGCTGCCTCTGTCCCGGAGAAGGGCCGGAAAAAGGCACCGTGAAAGCCTATATCACGGAAAAACTCCCCGCAATCAACGACGGCCATTCCTTCGGCCCCATCATGCTCGCCATGCTGGAAGCATACAAAAACGGAATCAACCAGCTGCCCATGCCCGAATGATTCCGCCTTGCGTTCCACCTTGTTTCATGCCGCCTGTCTTCATCAGGCGGCATCAGCTTATCCACAAATCTTTTCGACAAGCTGGTAGACGGGAAGCAAGTTCCCTAGCCACGGCCACTCTCTCCAGATTTTGCTGAAAGCCTGCGGATTCCAGCCGCAAGATCTGCAGGGCAGCGATTTTTCCAGGGAAACATCAGCGCCCGTGGTCGCCGTACACGCCGCCGGCCACGATTGGAATTCGAGCGGCCCGAAGCTCTCTCGTGCGCTCCCTGCGTTTTTCCACCGTCTGAGGGCAGGGCATTCCTGCCCTCTCCGCAGTATAGGCGTGTTTTTTCCAGACCGGCAAGGCGTGCGGGTTGCCTTTGCGCAGCGTCGCGGCGGTTTGATCACGCTTTGCATGCGCGGAGAGGAACGGCTCTCCTGTTGCGATATTT
>JAQXRL010000392.1 GCA_029218505.1 Eubacteriales bacterium
TTCTTGTGCGCCGAACAGGCAAGATCCCCCCCAGTTCAACGGGACAGAAAGAAGGGATTTTGCAAATGATACGCAGCCGCATCGTAAATGCGACTCCGCTGGGAACGACAAGATAAGGATATTGTACCAGGCGGAATAGAACGCGAAGCGAATCGTGTGATCGGCCATCCGTTCGGACCTCCGTAAGTTCAAACCACCCGTTCAACAGGTAGTTCCGGCTCGCAGAAAAAGCGCAAAAATCCCCCAGCAGAACAGGAGCGCGCAAAGAAACAGCATTCGTGAAAGACATGGAACCGCCAGGCCGACGTGGCGTCCTTGAAAAAACGAGATGCCGATCCTGAGCAAGCGCAAATCGTTTGGCCTGAATCTCCGCAGGGAGGGATTTGCGAAGCGTGCGATGGACCATCATCTCGATGCCCTCTTTCGAGGGAAGCGCAGGAGGTACTTTCTTGTCGGGCCGGGACAAACCTTCCGTTGAACGGGCGTCATCACTTCATCCCTCTTCGGGAAACAATCTCCTGGGCGCCGCAGCCTTGCGCAGCCCAATTCCCGCCAGCATGGCAAGAACCAGCGCCACCGCCAAATAAAGCGGATTTCCAAGCACAAAATACATTGCCAGCAGCATAGCGGAAAGCAGTCCGTGCCTTGGAACGCTTTTTCTGTCCGCAACCACGCGAATTCTTTTTCTACCGCCGCCAGCAGGCGCTTGTTCCTGTTCCCTGGGCTCTTCTTCCGAGCCGGCAATCGGAAACCGCGCCAACAACGCTCGCAATCGTTCCCCGTCCAGCAAAGCGACCGACGGATGTTTTCGTTCAGCCGCTGTGTTCATCGCCTCCGTGCCAGCCGGAACGGTGCTAAGCAGCGTCAGCCGCTGCTCGCCGCGATGCTTCCGCCATGCATCCAGCACGTCCTCCGCATCCAGCGGCCGCCCATGGGGATGCCGTGCCACCACCGCCACAGCGCCGCAATCCTCCCCGGGATACGCCGCCTTCAGCAACGCGCGCGCCTCATCCACGCCGTCCCCTTCGATCGCCCAGCGAAGCAACGTCGCCTCTGCCTGCTTTTGCGCTTTGTTCCGCTTGGCACGGCGCCCGTTCCACCGGCAGCCTTGCAGAAAGCGTCTGGCCAGCACGACAGAAAGAAACGCCAAAATACCCGCCGCCCATTCATTTTCGTATGCGCCCATGTAAAATGAAAAAAATGCAAACGCACCCAGCGCCATCAGTACGATTCGATCAATTCGCTTTGCCATTTTTCTTCCTCCTCGCTTCCATTTTTCCCCAAATTCTTCGATCCATACATGCCAAATTCGCATGCAAATGCTTTTCAGAAGGCCGAAAATCGTGTATAATACCAAAGACAAGAGAGGAGCGTGCAACAAGTGCGAATCGGCATATTGGGCGGAACGCTGGATCCAGTACACAACGGGCATATCGAAATCGCCCTGGCAATCAAGCGCGAACTGTGCTTGGATGATGTCATGCTGCTCCCAGCGGGAAATCCTCCCCACAAACTGCATCCCACAGATCGCCTGGATCGTTGGAATATGGCGCGCCTGGCCGCAAAGTCGGCAGGGATTCTCGCCTCCGACGCAGAGATTTTTCGGGACGGAACCACCTATACCGTAGACACCATGCATGCCTTTCATGCCCGCCAACCCGACGTTTCCTGGGTCTACATCATTGGCGCAGACACGCTGCACGTGTTGGACAGTTGGCGAAATTTTCCGGAAGTCGCGCGTCTGACAGAATTTGCCGCAGTGCGAAGACCCGGTTGCGACGGTTCCCAAGACGCAGAGCAGGCGGCATCGCTGCATCGACTCTACGGGGCAAAGATCCGCTTGATGCACATTGCCGGCCCGGACATTTCCTCTACGCAGCTGCGCGAATTGGCCGCGGAAGGCCGTTCCCTGAAGCGCTATGTTCCCGCATCCGTCGCGGACTATATTGATCAAAACGGCCTGTACCTTACCGCAATGCCCCTGTCGGAAGCGCGGCGCATGGTGGAAACGTCCTTGTCCCCTCATCGCTGGCAGCACACGATCGGCGTGTCCGAAACCGCGCGCAGGTTGGCCTTGCTGCACGGTTTGCATCCTGCCAAAGCCTATCTTGCCGGACTTCTGCATGACGTGGCAAAACCCCTGGCATATCCCCGGCTGCGGGAAATCGTGGAAAATGCCGTTCCAGACCTGGACGAAGCCGAATTGCGCAGCGAAGCGGTGCTGCATGCGCCCGCTTCTGCCGTACTCGCGTATCGCAATTTTGGCGTGCGCGATGCGCAGATTCTCTCCGCCATTCGCAAACACACGCTGGGCGACCGGGTTTTGACAGACTTCGAAGCATTGATCTACGTGTCCGATTTTATCGAGCCTGGCCGCAAACCATTTCCTGGGTTGGAAGAGGCACGGGCCGCCGCACGGCAAAACCTGCAGCAAGCGGCGCAAATCTGTGCCCGGCGCACAGTAGAATACTTGCGCGCGCAAGGCCAAGATCCGCATCCGCGCACACTGGAAATGCTTTCGCAGCATCCCGCGTAAGCAATTTCCCAAAATCCTTTGGGCTGTGGAAGGATGGTCCCTTGCCAAACCGCCAACGCGCGTGGTATAATGGAATCAACGTTTCTCGTTTGCTTGCCCCACGTTGGCAACGCAGGCTCGTCCTTCGCCATACACAGGCAAAATATCGCTTGGAACATTCTGAAATAGAGTTTTCGAAAATCGTTAGGAAGACAGGAGGCTATGAGATGGAAGCAAAAGAATTAGCCATATCCGCCGCAAAAATTTTGGACGCGAAGGGCGCGGACAAAATTATGATTCTGAACGTGAATCACCTCACATCCATCACGGACTATTTTGTCATTGCCAACGGCAGAAATGTACAGGCTGTTCACACGCTGGCAGATGATCTGGAGGAAAAGCTCGCCGAACAGGGAATTCTTCCCCGTCGCAAAGAAGGAATCGAGGCATCTCGCTGGATTGTCTTGGACTACGCCCACGTGATCGTGCATATTTTTCATCCCGACGAGCGCGAATACTACAATATTGAACGCCTCTGGATGGATGGATCCAATCAGGTGGAATTCGCAGAAGCGGAATAACCAAATCTCCGACTCTTTCACGCAAATGGAAACCATCAGCGAAGCTGATGGTTTCCATTTGTGCCTTGACCGCTTAAACTCTACTGAACCCCACGCCTAGCGTGGGGGCTTGGTACAAAAAAACGGCCGCCGAAAACCCGGCGACCGCATTGTTTTCCGTAAGCTTTGGGGATATATTTCCTCCACGCAGTCATCCATCACCACCATGGCAAACATTTCTCCCTTGCCGGCCTTGGTCTCAATGGGCACCGCTTCCGTATTGAAGACGGTTTCCGTACCGTTCTTCTGCCGCACCACGAAATCAAAGGGCTCCCGAACCGCCAGCGCGGCGGCAATTTGCGTGCCGTTGACGCCGTTTTTCACAAAGCTAAAGGTTTTCACGCCCTTGCCGCCTCGCGCCTGACGGTCGTAATCGATGAGCAGACAGCGTTTCATGTACCCTCGGTCGCTCGCCAGCACCACTTCCCCTTCGCCGTTATGGGCAAGCGCAAAAATCACGCGGTCTTCCGCCGTCAGCGTCATGCCCTTTACGCCCGCGGCAGTGCGGCCAATGACGGATACATCCTCCACGCCAAAATGAATCGCCATGCCGCCTCTGCTAATCAGCAACACGCTTTCGCAATTTGCCGGATTCAGCACCGCCGCCACCTTGTCCGAACCCTTCAGACCCATGGCCGCAAAGCGGCTCTTGCGCACGTTCAAATCTGCCATCGCAGTGCGCTTGACCAAACCGCCCGCAGTGACAAACAGCAGTTCTCCGGAATAATCACCTGCCGGAAGCACCGCCACCACCTGTTCGCCCTTTTCCAACCCGGCAAGGAATCCGCCAAAGGGCATTCCCCGATCCCGGGCACGACATTCCGGAATCTGCGAAACGGCGACAGGATAACAATTTCCGCGATCAGAGAAGAACAGCAGCCGTGCGTCCGTCATTGCACGGATGCGCGTCGCTCCCGCCTCCTGGGCCTTATCCGCTTCTCTGGGCGGCATGCGCTTGGCAAAGCCGGAACGGGTCAAAAGCACCACGGCTTCGTCCGCCACGGGCGCTTCCGCTTCAATCGCAATCTCCTCAAAAGAATCCACCAGCTGAGTCCGCCGGGCGTCCGCGTATTTTTCCCGAAT
>JAQXRL010000393.1 GCA_029218505.1 Eubacteriales bacterium
TGACGAACTATCACGTGGTAGAAAGCGGCGATGCCTACCAGATTCTGATGCCTTCGGGCGAGAAAGTGGACGCAACCCTTACCGGATGTGATGCGTCCTACGATCTGGCTGTTTTGCAGGTATCCGAAGGCGCCGATACGCTGACGCCCGTCAGCATCGGTTCCGTAGCAAACCTTTCCGTGGGTTCCACCGTAATCGCCATTGGCAATCCCGGCGGCGAGGCGCTTTCCAACACGGTAACCAGCGGCATTGTTTCCTGTTTGGAGCGCAACGTTGCGGGCGGCAATACCACGCGCACGGTTCATTATCTGCAGCATAGCGCCGCTATCAATTCCGGAAACTCCGGCGGCGGATTGTTCGACGTGAACGGAAATCTCGTAGGTATCAACACCCTGAAGTATTCCGGAAGCGCATATTCCTCCTCATCCTATGAAGGACTGGGCTTCGCGATTCCCATCGACACCGCAGAAAGCATTGCCCTGGAACTGATCCAATACGGAAAGGTTCAGCGCGCCGCGCTTGGCGTCACGGTATCGGTGGTATCCGGAGCGGACGAACCAAGCGATAACCAGACTCCTGCCGGACTGTTGGTGCAAGGATTGACGGAAAACGGTCCTGCTGAAAAGGCTGGCGTTCTCAAAGGCGACTACATCACGGCCATCAACGGCACGCGCGTCACTTCCACGCAGGAATTGACCGACGTTCTGGATCAGTTTTCTGCCGGCGACACGGTGGAATTGACCATTGCGCGCTACACCTCCGGCAATTCCGCTCCCGCCATCAACACGGACGATGGTTACACCCGGACAGGTTCTTATGGCAGCGGGGATTTCCCGGATATCTTCGGAGACCTGTTCGGCGGTTCCTACAATTTCAGGAACGGCGGCAATGCCAATTCGAACATGACATGCGAAGTGCTCACGCTGAAGGTTACGTTGGAAATTCTGGATTGATCCTCTTTCGTTTCAGGGAGCGGCCCACAAGCCGCTCCTTTTTTGTACCAAGAAACCCCATGCCAGGCGTGGGGTTCGGGGAAGCTCACGCGGTGCGTATGAAAGAAAAACTCCTTTTGCAATCATGGTGATGCGACTTGGCAGCTGCATCACGAAAAGCAATAAGACCGTATCTGCGGAATTCCCCCCGACGCCAGCTTGACGAAGATACGTTGAGAGATCCGATGACGATGTTTGGCAAGGATGATGACCCTTTCAAGGGCGGCAAGAAGGAGAAAGTTCCGTCTTTCACGCGCGGTAAGCCACAAACTTGCACAAATACCAGAGCGTCTATGCGCCTGCGAGGGCGCTGCTGGTATTTTAGGGCTTTTGCACATGCAGAACACCCGTCTTTCGCCGGCGGGCATTATTCTGCCTTGGTGATAGATAACTTAACGCCGGAACGGTATAATGTATGCAATGTTTCCGAAGGGATGTGTCGGCAATGCGAGACGTGGGATATTACAACGGCAGAATTGGCCTGATCAGCGAAATGACAATTCCCATGAACGACCGCGTCGTTTATTTCGGCGATGGCGTTTATGATGCAACATATGCTGCCAACAGAAAAATGTTTGAAGCCGACGGCCATCTTGAACGCTTCTATAACAGCCTGCGCCTGATGGAAATTCCATTCAGCATGGGCCGCGATGCTCTGCGCGCGGAATTGCAGCGATGTGTCGATTTGATGGATACCGCCGGCGAAGTTATGGTCTATTGGCAGGCAACCCGCGGCACCGCCCCACGCAGCCACGCCTTCCCCACAGACAATTCGCCAAACCTTCTCATTACCGTGCGCGAAGTGCCCCTTGTGCGCTTGGACGCGCCGGTGCGGCTGATTACCGTCGAGGACACGCGATTCCTGCACTGCAACATCAAAACCCTGAATCTCATTCCCAGCGTCCTTGCCAGCCAGCGCGCCAAAGAAGCAGGGTGCTTTGAAGCCGTGTTTCATCGCGGCAACCGCGTAACGGAATGCGCCCACAGCAATATTCACATTCTCAAAAACGGCGTTTTTCACACCGCGCCCACCGACAACCTGATTCTTCCCGGCATTACCCGCAAACATTTGCTGCGCGTATGTGAATCTTTGCAAATTCCAACCCTGGAAGCCCCCTTTACCTTAGAGGAAATGTTCGACGCGGACGAGATTATCGTTTCCAGCGCAGGCACGCTGGGCGTAGGCGTGTGCGAAATTGACGGGCGCCCCGTAGGCGGCAAGGCACACGCACTCCTTCGACGCATTCAACGCCAGGCCATCGCGGATTTCGTTTGCGAAACCGGCTACGATATTCCCCTGTTGAGCGAATAGATTCGTCACAGCCCCCCTTGCAACGGGCGACTTCACCAGGCTCTATCAGGGCATATTCCCTGTAGCCGCCCTCTGAAAAGGGCATCCATCACGCTCTTCATGCTATTCTACATCTCACGATTCCCAGTGGAGTCACATCTGCGATGTGGCTCCACGTAGCTTGTCAAAAAGTCTTTTCGAAAGCTGGTGGACGTGGCGGCAAGCTTCCCCGCCACGATCTGTAAGGCAGTGATTTTTCCGGGGAAACATCAGCGCCCGTGGCCCG
>JAQXRL010000394.1 GCA_029218505.1 Eubacteriales bacterium
GGGGAAGAGGTTTACGGCGAATATCTCAAATACATGAACAAGCTCTATACCGAAGGCTTGATCGATCCGGACTATTACACCATCGATACCACGATGCTCAATGGCGAATTGGCGGACAATCGCGTGTTTGTTGCCCACGGCCCCGTGTACAACGCGCTTCCGGAGACCTGGAACGAATGGCAGGCCATGGCGCCCCTGACCAGCGAATTCAACGACAAGCAGGTATGGCAAGGCGCTTCCCTGGCCAAGCCGGGCGCCGCGGTGATCAGCGCAAAGACGGAATATCCCGAGCTGTGCGTGCGCTTCCTGGACTTCTTCTTCACCAACAAGGGCGGCATCTATGCTTGGACAGGGCCTATGGTGGATAGCGAGGACTGCCTGGACATGGTGTGCGGCTGGTATGGAAACGAACAGGTGCCCGACGTGGAAAACGGCAAATATCCCAGCGCTTGGGAATATGTGGTATATGAAGTTTCTCCGTTCAATCCCAACCGTCCCGGAACCAAGGCGGGAGAGGTGGAGCGCATTCACTTCCAGGATCCCGATGCGGAGTTTACCTGGGATTTGAACAATCCGGACAACTTCTATCGTGCCAGCAAGGAACAATACGAACTGCCTTATCTGGTGGACGTGTATCCTACCGTGTATTTTGACGAGGATACCCAGCAGCGCATTTCCGAGCTCAAACTGGTGATTGACGATTTCGTCAACACGGAAAGCGCGAAATTCATCACCGGCGTCAACTCCCTGGATAACCTGCCTGCATATTACGAGCAACTGAAGAAAATCGGTTACGATGAATACCTCGGCTATTATGTAGACGCGTACGCCACGTATGTGGCCAACCAGGGCTAAGCGCGCTTGTCTGGACGGCGGTTGCTGTTGCGGCCGCCGTTCTTGTGCACAATCCAAACATTCCTTGGGAGGAAAAACATGAACGTGGAATTCTTGGGCGTAGGTTCCTGCATGCCGGAATATGAGCAGGCAGATACCGCGAGCCTTTTGGTGAACCGGCACATTTTGGTGGATACCGGCTGGCATGTCATTCGAAATCTGCTGCGCACAGGCGTAAATCCCCGGGACATTACGGCGCTGTTTTTTACCCACATGCACCAGGATCATTATATGTCCCTGGCAGCGCTGCTGTTTTATTTGATGAATGGATATCATTCCTTTGGTTCCCTGGAAATCTATGGCCCGGAAGATGTGGGAAAATACGTGGACATGGCGCTGACATACGGCGGACATGAAATGTATTATTCGGAATGCGGAACGCCTGCGGTGCATGCGCTGGCGGCGGAGCAGACGGTTTCACTGGGGGATATACAGGTGTCCTGTATTGCCAGCAAGCATGCCGTGCCTGGGCGCTGTTACCGCTTTCAGGACATTGCCGCCGGCGGAAGTTTTGTTTATTCCGGGGACACCGCGCCGTTTGATGCGCTGGCGGAGTTTGCCCGAGGAAGCGATGTATTGATTCACGAGGCATCCTTCCAAACGCGGGAAACCCCGGCAGACAATCCATATTGTCACAGCAGCGCGATGGACGCGGCGCATGCGGCGGCAAAGGCAGGGGTAAAAACGTTGTACATGGTGCATGCCGCAAGCGCAAGCCGGGAGGCGACGATTGCAGCGGCGGGAGAAATCTTTCCGGATTGCAGAAGACCCATGGAGGGCGATAGCTTTTGCGTTTAGTTTTCTTGCGAAAAAGGAACCGGCGGTTTCGCCGGTTCCTTTGTGCATTTATCGGGAGCCTTTGTCGTAAGGCACGCCGCTGGCACGGGGCGCCTGGGAGCTTTTGGAGGAAAAAGCCAGCACGACCAGCGTGGCAATAAAGGGGATCATCTTGTAGATGTCGCTGGGAATGCCTAGCCGCATCAACAGCGGAATGCCCGAGTATGCCGACGCGATGGTTTTCATCAGGCCAAAGAAGAACGCGGCAAACAGGATGCGCAGGGGCTTCCATTGGCCGAAGATCAGCACCGCCAGCGCCAGAAAACCATATCCGCTGACGGTAGCGTTGAAATTGGTGGATGTGGGCACTACGAAAATCAATCCGCCCAATCCAGCCAGCGCGCCGGAAATCATGACGCCCGCATAGCGGATTTTGTATACGTTGACGCCTACGCTGTCTGCCGCCTGTGGATGCTCGCCGCAGGCGCGCAAGCGCAATCCAAATTTGGTTTTGTACAGCAGGAACGCGGAAACGATCAGAATCGCGAAGCCAAGATACGTGGTGATATAAGTGTTTTGGAAAAACAATGGGCCGAGCACCGGAATGTCGCCCAGAAAGGGAACCTTCTCAATGCGAAAGGTGTTTACAAATTGCACTTGCTGAACGCCGTTGTCCTGCAACATGCGCGCGGCATAAATGGCAATTGCAGGCGCGGCCATGTTCAGCGCGGTGCCGCTGATGGTTTGATCTGCTTGCAGATTGATCGCGGCGTAGGCATGCAGCAGGGAAAAGAGCATGCCCGAGCCTGCCGCAATGAGAATTGCCAGCAACAGCAGCGCTTGTCCTTGCATAACGCCTTCCATGCGGTTGATAAAAAAGATGCTGCAAAATGCGCCCATGACCATGATGCCTTCCAAAGCGATGTTTACGACGCCGCTGCGTTCCGAAAACATGCCGCCCAGCGCTACCACCATCAGCGGAATGGAGAAAAACATCATTTGTTGCACGAGAAAGTAAATTGTGTTCATTGCGCGGCGCCTCCTTCCGTTTTTGCAATGCCGTCTTCGGCCGTGTGATGATTCTTGCGGCGCCCAACACGGGATAGCAGATTTTTGACAAACAAGGAGAAAGCGCTGAAGTAGATAATGACGCCGATGATGATGTCGATGATCTCCTTCATGTACTTCAGGGATTGCAAATAGGAACCGCCCACGGTGATGTAGCTTATAAACAGGCCGGAGAAAATAATGCCTATGGGATTGCTGAGTCCCAGCAGTGCCACCGAAATTCCGTTGAAGCCTTGTGCGGCAAGCACTTCTTCCACGTGAATATGCATGCCGCTGGCAGGCGCCAGGTACATCAGCGCGCCTGCAATGCCGCTGAGCGCGCCCGCGATCACCATGGACAGCACCACGGAACGGTTGCCGTTGATGCCGGCATAGGTGCTGGCGTGTTTGTTCAGGCCGCACGCCTTTAACTCATAGCCGAAAGCCGTCTTGTTCAAAATCACATAGATGACAATGGCCAGAAAGATTGCGATGATGATGCCCGCGTTGACGCTGGAAACATCCATATAATTGCCCTTCATGTTATAGAAAAGCTTGTCCAGCCCCCATTTGGGAATGACGGCGCTTTCGGCCACGTTCATGGTTTGGTTTTTTAACTTGTCATAAACCAGGTATGCGCCGTCCGCGTTGGTCAGGTTTTTGATCAGGTAATTGATGCCATACAGGCCGATGTAGTTCATCATGATGGCGGAAATGACTTCATTGACGTTGAGCAGAGCCTTGAACAAGCCGGGAATGAATCCCCACAACGCGCCGGCAAGAGCGCCGCACAAAAGCGCCACGATCCAGTGCGCTGCGCCCAGCCACGGGCATGTTATCCCCACCAGCACCGCCACGAAACCGCCTACCATCAATTGGCCGGAAGCGCCAATGTTGAACAGGCCCGTTTTGAAAGCGAAGCCTACGGACAGGCCGGTCATGATGATGGGCGTGGCATAATACAGCACTTGGCCCATGCCCTTTCGGCCGTTGTTGAAGCCGCCCTGCAAAATCGTCCAAAGCCCCTGCAGGGATTTGGAGGGATTGCTGATGAGCAAAATCAAGAAGCCCGCCGCCAGACCCACCAGAATGGCAATCAGGGAGGAAGCGGCGCTGGATGCGCCCTTCAGGCGAAAACGTCTTTTGTTCATACCGCGTCACTCCTTTTTGAACCCGACATATATAATCCCAATTCCTGTGCGGTGGCGTCCCGGGCATCCAAATTGGCGACAATTTCCCCTTCGTACATTACCAGGATGCGGTCGCTGATGTTGAGAACTTCATCCAATTCCAGGCTTACCAGCAGCACGGCCTTGCCCGCGTCCCGCTGTGCCAGGATCTGCCTGTGGATGTATTCAATGGCGCCCACGTCCAGTCCGCGCGTAGGTTGGACGGCGATGAGCACTTCCGGCGCCAGATCGATTTCCCGGGCGACGATCGCTTTTTGCTGATTGCCGCCGGACATGCCGCGAACAATGGTTTCCGCGCCTTGTCCGGAACGGATGTCGAAGCGTTCAATCAGCTTTTCTGCATGGCGTGCGATTGCGCCGAACCGGAGAAAACCGCTCCGCTGGTAATCCGCCTTGTGGTATGATTTGAGCACCAGGTTTTCGGCCAGCGTATAATCCAGCACCAAACCGTGTTTATGCCGGTCTTCGGGAATGTGGCTCAGGCCCATGTCGTTGCGGCGGCGAATGGACTCTTCGGTAATGTCTTGTCCGCACAACAGAACTTTGCCGCCGCTGGGCTTTACGAGGCCCGCCAGCGCATACACCAATTCGCTTTGTCCGTTGCCGTCAATGCCTGCGATGCAGACAATTTCGCCCCTGCGCACATCAAAGGACACGTTTTTGATTGCATGGCTTCCGTGCTGTTTGCCTGCCACGGACAGATTCTGCACGGAAAGCGCGGCGTCTCCCGGTTTTGCGGGAGCCTTGTCCATGACGAAATTTACTTTGCGGCCCACCATCATTTCCGCCAGCATGTCCGCGTTGGCGTCGGCAATATCTACCGTGCCGATGCAGCGGCCCTTGCGCAGCACGGTGCATCGATCCGCGACGGCCATAATTTCGTTCAGCTTATGGGTGATAAACAAAATGGACTTGCCTTCCGCAGCCAAGCCGCGCATAATGCGCATCAGTTCCGCAATCTCCTGGGCGGTAAGGACGGCGGTTGGCTCGTCAAAGATGAGCACCTCGTTTTCCCGAAACAGCATTTTCAGAATTTCAACCCGTTGCTGCATTCCCACGGTGATGTCGCTGATCAACGCATCCGGATCCACCAGCAGGCCGTATTGCCGGGAAAGCTCTTCCACGCGCTTGCGGGCATGCTCCATTTGCAGCACGCCATGGCGAGTGGATTCCACGCCAAGAATGATGTTTTCCAGCACGGTAAAATTGTGAACCAGCTTAAAATGCTGGTGCACCATGCCAATGCCCATACGGTTGGCATCGTTGGGATCGTCGATGTGTACCACTTGTCCGTTTTTGCGGATTTCACCGCCATCGGGTTGATACAGGCCGAAGAGCAAGCCCATCAGGGTGGACTTTCCCGCTCCGTTTTCCCCCAACAACGCGTGAATTTCGCCCTTTTTCAGCCGAAGCGTCACATCATCGTTGGCGCGGATTCCCGGAAATTCCTTGGTGATGTGCAGCATTTCGATAACGTAGTCCATCCCATGCACTCCTTTGCCTGTTTTTTCCAACCTGCATAGCAGCTTTTATGAGAAAAGGGGCTGACAGATGTTCTGCCTGCCCCTGAACGAAAGCACAAATTATTCGACGATGGTCACCTTTACGATGGTGGTGCCCAGATCCGTTGCCGTTTCTGCGTCGGCATCGTTCTTCAGCTGGATGGAGCCATCCGCCAACTTGGCGTATACGCTGTCATAGTCCTCCTGGCTGAAGGTGTTGAACTTGGAGGTCTCCATGGGCAGACCGACGCCCTTGTCCGCAGCGCCCAGATTCCAGGATTCTCCGCCGGGGAAATTGCCTTCATAATAGGCGGTCAAAGCCTTCACAACAGAAGCGCTCAGGCCCTTCATGGCGGAAGTGATCACGGTTTCGCTTTCGGAAGACTGATCCACGTCCACGCCGATGACCTTTCCGCCCGCAGCTTCCGCAGCCGCCATGACGGAGTTACCCACCGGGCCGCCGCAGCCGAAGATTACTTCCACTCCGTCGTTGTACCAGGAAGCGGCCAGAGACTGGGCTTCCGGGGTTGCGGCAAAGTTGCCGGTGTAGTGATAATTCATGGTGATTTCGGAAATGCCCAGTTCGGCCGCGGCCGCTTCAGCGCCCTGCACAAAGCCGTAGCCAAAGCGAATCACAGCGGGAACCTGCATGCCGCCCATGAAACCGAGCTTGGTGTATCCGTCTTTTACCATGGCATAACCGGCCAGATAGCCCGCCTGCTCTTCCGCATAGATGATGCCGACAGCATTCTTTTCCGTGCGGTAATTGTAATTCGCATCGTGCGGATTGCCGTCGATGAGGATGAAGCTTACGTCCGGATACATATCCTGCGCAATGAAGATGGGCTCTTCGAACAGATATCCAGGGGTAACGATGACCTTGGCGCCGTCGTTCACGGCCTGCTCAATGCTGTCCAGGTAGATTTCCGTGCCCTGCGCACTGGGCTGGTAGTAATTGTAGGTCTTGCCATTGGCTTCGGCGTATTCCTTGATGCCCTCCCAAGCGCCCTGGTTAAAGGATTTGTCGTCGATGGTTCCAATATCGGTGATCAGCGCAATGTCATAGGTTTCGGCAACGGCGGAAAGGCCCATGCACAGGGTCAGCGCCAACGCCAAGAGGACAGCAATTCCCTTCTTCATAAACAAGGTTCCTCCTTTATGTTATCTGTGCCGCAGCACGAACCTATTATACCAGAAACCCACCCGAACTGTAAAGCATATAATTCAAGAAATGACCATGGACAGATGCGGGTCCGGAACAAAGTTGGCATGGCGCAAGCGTAGAATGCGATGCGTCCGAAAATTTCAACCTATTTTTTGCTTGCATGGAAGCGGGGAAATGTGATACAATGCGTTTGTACGATATTGACCGGGCGATTTCCTTCGTCCGGCAACGAAAAAACAGCGTGTAGCGAACCGCGTAAATCCGGCTGTCGCGACGCGCTGTTTTTTTGTGTGCCTGGCGCGAAAAGCGTTGCAGTTTTGGAATGGAGGATGGACAATGGAAGGACGGAATGATCGTTTTCTGGAAACGGAACCTGTTGGAAGGTTGATGCGGAAATATGCGTTGCCTTGCGTAACTTCTCTGTTGGTGGCGGCTTTGTACAACATTGTAGACCAAATATTCATTGCCAATGCGCCCGGGCTTGGTTCCTTTGGAAATGCGGCGAATACGGTTGTATTTCCGCTGACGGTGATTGCGCTGGCGATTGCGGTGATGATCGGCGATGGATGCTGCGCGTTTGTCAGCATCAGTTTGGGCGCAAACCGGCATGAAGACGCGCATCGTGGGATTGGAAACGCAATTGTGCTGTGCGTCGTTGCAAGTTTGGCGCTGTGCGCGGGATATCTGGTGTTTCAGGATGCATTGTTGGGAATGTTTGGCGGCCGGGTGAATCAAGAAACCTTCTCATGCGCGAAGGAATACTTTTTCTGGATTGCGCTGGGCGTGCCGTTTTACATGTTTGGCCAAGCAATGAATCCGATTATTCGTTCCGATGGCAGTCCCCGATTCGCCATGGTTTCCACATTGGCGGGAGCGGCCGTGAACATTGTGCTGGATCCGCTGTTCATCTTCGTGTTTCACTGGGGAATGATGGGAGCGGCCGTGGCAACCGTGCTTGGGCAGATTCTTACGGCCGTCTTGGCAATCATCTACTTGCGGCGCATGAAAATGGTCCGCTTGTGCAGAAACAGCTTCCAATTTCGCGGAGATTTGCTGCATCAATGCCTTTCTCTGGGCGTTTGCAGCTTGTTGGCGCAGGTATCTTTGGTGGCGGCGATGGCGGCCATGAACAATATGCTGCGCAAGTATGGAATGCTGGATCCGATTTTTGGCCAGGCGCAGTATGCACAGATTCCCATGGCGGTATTGGGCATCGTGATGAAGGTTTTCCAGATCGTGATTTCTATTTCCATCGGCATGGCGGCGGGCTGCATTCCCATTGTTGGTTACAACATTGGCGCGGGTCGAAAAGATCGCGCGAGCGCGCTGTTCAAGCGATTGATCTTTTTGGAAGCGTTGCTGGGAACCATTGCATTGCTGGTGGTGGAATTGTTGCCCCGGCAACTGATCGGGATTTTCGGCGCTTCCGGCGAGAGCGAGTTCTACACGACGTTCGCGATTCGCTCGTTTCGAATTTATCTGTGCATGATCGTGCTGGCTTGCGTAAACAAAGCGACCTTTATTTACTTGCAGTCCTTAGGAAAGGCGCTGGCATCCACCGTGCTTTCCATGGCGCGCGAGGTGGTGCTGGGCGTGGGCTTTGCTTTATTGCTGCCCGGTTTCTTCGGTTTGGACGGCGTGCTGTACTCTATGCCGGCAGCGGATCTTTTGACGTTTGTTCTTACGGTGTTTGCGATTTGCGATACGAATCGCTTTCTGCATGAAGAACGCGCAGTGTCCCAAACGGCGGCGTCCTGAGCCTTGCTTTTTGCGCAAAGCGCGATTCTGGATTCTGCGGGGGAGTGCAAAACAAAATTTGCGTGGACCATGTTAGGTCCACGCAAATTTTGTTTTGCCCGGTCAGGATCACGGACGGCTAGAAGCGGCCGCCCAGGCGAGCCAGTGTGTCGTGACTGATTTCCATGCAATGCAGGGAATCGGATTCCACCGCGTTATCCTGTTCAATCATGGCGAATTCTACGCCGATTTCGTCGCAGGCATCCATGATGGCTTTCCAATTCATGTTGCCCATGCCGATGGGCGCCATGGCGTTGCGGTTCTCGGGCGTGCCGTTCATCTCCTTAAAGTGTGCAACCCCCATGCGTCCCTTTACCTTGCGGATGAAGTCCAGGGGATTTCCGCCGCCCATTTGCACCCAGAACATATCCAATTCGAACTGCACGGAAGGCGAACAGTTCTCCATCAGCATTTCCAGGCCCGTTTTGCCGGTTTCCGGAAAGCGATAAAATTCAAAGGCGTGGTTGTGATACACGAAATGCATGCCGTTGTCCAGCAACTGGTCCGCAACCTTGCTGGCTCTGCGCGCGAATTCCAGATATCCTTCCGCCGTGCGGAATTCGACGGGCAGCCCGCCGATACCGGGATATTTGCATCCCCACAGCTTGTGTTCCCGAATGACTTTGTCCAGGTCGCTTTCCATTTCTGCAAAGGAGATATGGGTGCTGGCGCAGGTCATGCCGGATTCATCCAAAATATCCCGCAGTTGCTGGGCCGTGATGTCTTTGCCATGCGCGGAAAACTGGCATGTATTGTATCCCATCGCCTTCAAGGCCTTCATGGTTTCCAACATGTCCGCATAGTTCTGGCAATGGTCGCGCACAGAATACAATTGTGCTCCGATTTGGAAATTGGTCATGAAAATCGCTCCTTTACGTGTGTTTGAAAAAGCCTTGCCGTTATACCTTTTCCAGCGCAACCCAGCGCTGTTCATCCGAGGATTTGACAATGGATTTCACCAGGCTGAGCGCGGGGAATCCCTCTCGTCCGTCCAACCAGAAGGGACGGCCTTCCTGGATGGCGCGATAGTAGTCCGCGATTTGCGCCGCATGTCCGGTGCCCCAATAGGCCTTTCCGGGCAAGGTGGATTGTCCGGAGGAGGCGCAATTGGAACCGTCTTCCAGCAAAACGGTTTGGCCGTTCGCGCATTGATACAGCTTTGGACCTTCCAATCGCAGCGCGGCCCGTTCAAATTGCATTTCCAACAGCACCGGAGAATCGATGACGTAATTGTTGGTGGTATGGATTACCAGCGGTTGTCCGCCTTCATACAGCGCCACGGCGGACACGTTGTCCTCCACGTCGATGACGCCCTCCAGAAGTCCGGTAAAGATGGCGCCGCGCACTCGGGCGATCGGCCCGCAGAGATAGCTGGCAAGATCCAGGGTATGAATTGCCTGATTGATGAGGGAACCGGCGCCTTCCCGGGCGCGGGTGCCACGCCAGCCGCTTTGGGTATAATAAGGAGCTTCCCGATGCCAGCTTACATCCAGCTTTGCCCCCAGAAACGCGCCCAGAGCCTGGTTGCGAATGAGTGTTCGCGCGGCCTGGGTGGCGGGATTGTAGCGATTTTGGAAAATGACGCCCAACGTTCCTGCGCCCGGTGCTTCCGACGCCGCGATCATGGCGCGCGCATCTTCCAGCGTGGAGGCCATTGGCTTTTCGGTGAGCACATGCTTGCCCAGATGCAGCGCTTCGATGGCCACCGGAGCATGCAGGTCATGGGGCAGACAGATATGTACCGCTTGAATGTTCGGATCCGCCAAAAGCGCGTGCCAATCATAAAACGCCTTGGCGCCGGTTTTTTCGGCCGCAGCCTGTGCGCGTTGAGGCTGGATATCGCATACGGCAGCAATGCGGATCTCTGGCATGGACATCAGGGCCTGGATGTGCATGCTGCTGATTGCCCCGCAGCCAATGATGCCCACGCGAATCGTCCCGCTTTCCATGGATTTGTCCTCCGTTTCATGTTCCGCCGCAGCATGTGCGGCAGCATATTCACGGTTATTATACATCCAATATGCGGATATGGCAATACAAAGATGCGTGTCTTTTTCGAATGAAAATTAACATTCCTCCGCGTTGGAAGGCGACATCCTTTCGAAACAGATTTCCGTGCGCATGACCGGCTGCACGCCAAAGACGGCCTGGATGTTCCCGCTGTCAAGAAGCGCCTGAGGCGATCCGGAATATCGCAAAATTCCCTGATGCAAAAGAATGACGTGATCGCACAGCGAAAGGGCTTGCGACAGATCGTGCAGCACGACGACTACGCATCGACCGGCATCGCGCAGTCCGCGCAGCAAATCCATCAGCTCCATCTGGTGTTGTATGTCCAAATGCGTGGTTGGTTCGTCCAGCAACAGGTTCTCGGTTTCCTGGGCCAGCATCATGGCAAGATAAGCCTTTTGCCGTTGGCCGCCGGACAGGGAAGGAAGGGCGCGATGGGCCAAATCCGCAACGCCCGCGGCCGTCATCGCCCTCTCTACGATGGCTTCGTCGCCGGAAGAAAGGCGGTGGCCGAAGCCCAAATGGGGGAATCTGCCATGGGAAACCAAAGAACGCACCGTCAGCAGGGCCATGGGGCGGGTTTGCGGCAGATACGCCAGCCTTCGGGCCAGCGCCTTGGGAGGATGGCTACCTGCCGAAAGGCCGTCTATCGCAATGGCGCCGGACAAAGGCTGCAACAGTCCGGCGCACAGCTTGAGACAGGTGGATTTTCCGGAACCGTTGGGGCCGATGAGCGCGGTGATTCGGGCGTTTTCCATGCAGCAGGATATGTGAGACAAAACAGTTTGCTGTCCGTAGGAGAAACACACGTCCTTTAGCTGAATCATGCGCGGCCTCCTTTTCGGTTGTTCAGCAGCAGCGCCAAAAAGAACGGGCCGCCGATCAGGGATAGCAGAATGCCCACAGGCAATTCGAAGGGCGCAAAGGCCGTGCGGCAAATGGTGTCGCACACGAGCACAAACAACCCTCCCGCCAGCGCGGACAGAGGCATGAGCAGGCGATGTTCCCCCAGCGTGAACCGGCGTATCGCGTGGGGCACGATCAGGCCGACAAAACCCAGCAGTCCGGCAAAACTCACGGCTGCGCCTGCAAGCAGCGATGCCAGAACAAGCAGCAGAATTCGCGTTCGCGCCGCCTGCAATCCCAGAGATTGCGCCATGTCGTCGCCCAATTGCAGAATGTCCAACCGGCTTGCCGACAGCATGGCGGCGACGATGCCGGGCAGAATCAATGCCGCAGCGGCGCGCAGACGCGGTGCGCTCACGCTGGAAAAGCCGCCGATCAGGAAAG
>JAQXRL010000395.1 GCA_029218505.1 Eubacteriales bacterium
CTGCTTTCCGCTTCCGCCTCCAACAGTTCGTTCAGCGTTTCTTCCGCGCTTCCTTGTACCAGTTCTTTGATTTGCCTCTTGATTCCCTTCCAGGTGCAGCGACCGAATTTTCAATTCGTCAGTCTGCGTCCGGCCTGATGGTTGGATTGGAAACCAAAGGGTTTCCTACCCTTTTCAGTGTTCCCATCTTCTGGGATATGGTCTTCAGGCTCTATGGATCGAGCAGCGTGATCTTCAAATAATTCACGGCAGAGGACAACAGTCTGACCATATCGGTTGGGAGGGATTTTACGTTGCTCTGAAACCATGGTATCAAGCTCGCAAAAGAGCAAACTCCCCATGTAGGAAAGATCGTGAATGAAAAACCAGGCAGAAAGAGATATGGTGGTTGTATCGGGATACCAGCCAAGAGCATTGAGCTTTTTTGATAGACATAAATTTTTCTTTCTTTGATTTTTCCCTGTGCTGCTGAACCGGTCTTATGAGGCAAAGCGTGTGACGGAGACATTATATCAAGACGATAATCATCAAGCATCAACGTCGAAAAGAGTGCAGGCATTATAGTAAAAAATATCCTCTATCATGCTATGGCTCAGACATAACTGTTGTGCTGTTCTAAAAAATGCCCGAAGTCCGAAGATACCATCAAAAGCAGATGGGTGGCCTGCGACAGATGCACTGCGATACATAGAAACTGGATAGTCGCTGCCCCATACAACGCGTTGCCCGGCTGTTTTTAGAATGCAAGGAATCATCTGTCCGGGATTTACAACGGAAGAAAGGTCAAACCAGATCCTGCCGTTGTCTATCAGGCGTTCAATAGAGTAGATCTGTTCCCAAGTAGTTGCGCGAGCGCAGTGAGCGAGTACAAGCTTTGCGTCGGGATACCGCCGCATCATGCGCTCTATATAGGAGAAATTGCCAGAATCTGCCAGACTCTGCTTTTTCAAATGCAGGATGATTGGAATGCCAAGTGCGGAAGATACTTCCCAAGCACTATCTGGAAGAAAATCCGGAATATTAAATTGCTGGCCCTCCCAGCGCCCGGTGCTGTAGAAATAAGGCTTCAAGCCGCGCACGCCGGGAACGCTGGCCAAATCAAAAATCGTCTGTGGACTGTCATCGGGAAGGATATATACGGAAGCGACGCAGTCAGGATGCGTTTGCTGTTGCTGGATTACATGGGAATGAACCCGTTCGAGCAGACCATTCGAACGATCATTCAATACAGGGTCAGGCATAGGCATCATGTTCAGGCGAATTCTGTGAACTCCAGGCAGCATAACGGCCATGTCGCTGCAATAGTCTTCATAAGTGCATTTCTTGAGCACAAAGGTGGTATACCCCGGGTGCAGTATCTTCTCCAGCGGAGTTGCCTCGCGCAGATAGATATGCGTATGGGCATCAAAAACCTTTGTGGGCAAAAAGCCGCTATATTCTTCCACAACTTGAAAATCCGAATCGCAAAGAGTGTACGTAGCACTCATATTGTTCGTTCTCCCTATCATTTGCTTCGATCGCGATATGCTTGCATGGCGGCTCGAAGCATTTCTCTGAGCATGTGTCCAGGATCGGCTGCCTTGCAAATGGCACTGGAGGAGCCGGTTGCATCTGCGCCCGCGAAAATAACTCTGTATACGTCCTCTGGGGTGGAGATGCCTGCGCCTTGCAGAACCTGAATATCCGCAGAAACTTCCTTTACAGAACGAGTGGAGACCTCGACGAGCTCTTGATCGCTGGTTGTGCCTGTGCCGATGAGCTCAGTGGGTTCCACAACGATAATATCGGGGCGAAGCGCCGCGCAGGCAACTGCTTGCGCACACGATGAGGCGCAGACGATGCTGATGAGGTTGATTTCGCGCGCTCGATCTATGGTTTGAGCCAGTGTGTCCAGGCTGACCGGACGTTCGGCGTGATTGAGCATGACGCATCTTGCGCCTGCTGATTTGACCGCTTCGGGCAGGATGCTGCCTTGCCCTCTGCCCGGATAGAGGGGATCCATGTGTTGTGCACATAAATACAATTTCGAAGTATTCTCTGAGATCAAGCGCAGATCCGTCAGCTGCGGAGTATAAATTACGGAGACTCCAGTTTCCATGGACGCTTCTTCGGCAATCCGGGCGAGTTCCAGCGCCTGCTGTCCGTAAAGATATGCCTTGGGACCGACTTCGAAGAAGGGAGGAGAAATAAAACGCGTGTTCATCAAGAAACCTCCTCACTCTGAGACGTATATTTTTGAAAAAAAGGTTTTAAGGTTGTGTACAAATCTTCAAAACGGCGGAAAACAAAATCGGCCTGTGGAGTCGCGCGAGGAGAATAGATAATGCTGTTGACCTTTTCTGTATTCACATCATCAATGGATGAATACACTCCTATGGCGACACCGGCAAGCAACGCTGCGCCTCTGCAGGCGCTGTCTCCCGAATGCAAAGGAATCATTTTCTTTTGCGTAATATCCGCTTTGATCTGCAGCCACACCGGGCTGTTTGCGCCGCCGCCCATGCAATATACCTGTTCGTAGGGATAGTGAACGGCGTTGAGAATGTTCAGATGTTGGCGGAGCATGCAGGCGATGGACTCCATGACTGCATGGGCAAAATGACCGCGTGTATGTGAAAGATTTGCGCCGCAGAATGTGCCGCGAGCATGAGCGTCGAATTCTGGGAAGACACTTCCGGAGAGATGGGGGAGCATTACAAGTCCGTTCGAACCAATGGGAATGTCGCAGGACTCCTGATTAATGCGAATATATGCTTCGTCCAAAGAAGAGGCCTCTTTATAGAATTCTTTTGCCAGCCATTTCAATGTCATGCCTGCGGATTGCGACCATGAAAGAAGCGTGTATCGCCCTGGCACCGCGTGATTTTGGCAAGTGACCGGAAGATGTTCGTCATATGGAATTGGATGATCAAGAATGGCGCTGACTGCAAGACAGGAACCGGTGGTTTCGCAAACGGAACCCGGTTTCGTAATACCGCAGCCGATGAGGTTGCAGGTTTGATCCAGAGCGCCTGTCGCCACGACTGTCGATGTGGTTAGTCCTGTTGCCAGGGTGGCGTCCGCGGTGATTGCACCAACGGGCACAGCGCTTTCGGACAGGCTGGGCAGCCGGTTTTCGTCGACCCCAAGGGCGTCCAGCATCTCAAACCACCATTGACCTTTATGAATCTCAATCATTGCAGAAGAAGCCCACAGATTCTTTTCACCCACAAATTTTCCCGTTAAACGGTAGATCAGATAGTCCTCCAACAGGAGAAAACGGGCGGTTTTCTGAAAACGCGCGGGCTGGTGGTTTCGAATCCACAGAATCTTAGCGGCGGGCCATCCAGCTGTCATGTCGGATTGTCCGGTAGTCTCATAGATCTTTTTGACGCCAAAACGCTGGCGAAGGGCGTCTGATTCGTCATTTGCGCGATTATCCAGCCATACGATAGCGTTCCCCAGAGGCTGACCATCCGAATCAAGACACACCAGCGTTTCTCCTTGGCAGCTCAGTGAAAGAGCGCAAATGTCCTCGGTTCTGACAGATGTGTTGTTCAGAAGCGCTTGAATACATTCACATAGGACACGATAGTATTCCTCGGCGGGAAATTCAACAACGCTACCTGTCGTTGTGAAAAGCGTATAATCCCGCTGTACAGAGGCGACGGGGTTCAGCGCTGTATTGAATATGGAGGCTTTGAAGGCAGTGGTGCCCGCGTCAATGCCAAGAAGCAGTTTTGTCATAAGAGAACCTCCGCAGACAATAGTCAAAAGGCGATACAGTCCACTGGAACGATATCGCCTTTTTGATATTCGCCAATCAATAACCGACCTTTTCCCAACACTCGAACGGAGCGGCGATTTCTTCGCTTACGTAGACCTGAGTCTTCATCAGCTGAAGCATGGAACTAGGCACCAGCGGGGTAACCGGGCCGTGAAGAACCAGCCGGGAGGTCATGCGCTGCCAAGAGGAAAAGGTGTTGTTGGTCAAAAGTGCATGCACCTCAATGCGTTCGCGCGCGTTCAGCACGTCAACTGGGCCGATGGTTGCAGCTTTCGGTGGAACGTCAGCAACATAACCCGATTGACCGAATACGCCATGCAGAGAATTCTGCGCTACGGTTAGGGGATGCAGCGTAACGATACGCGCCTCCTGCTGAAGATATTCTTCCATCGTGGGTTTGATAAATTCATCGACAGGATCGATGAAAGCCATATGACCGGTCCATCCGGGAGAGGAAGAGCAGATGTCCGCGCCGCCTTCGCCGCACTCGGTGATCATCTT
>JAQXRL010000396.1 GCA_029218505.1 Eubacteriales bacterium
AGGATTCCCTGTCCGCCGCCAGAGCCCTGTCCTTCCGCATTTTGCAATTCAATGCCGTGGTGCGTACAAACGCCCCCGCCCGGCATCTGTATGAAAAACTGGGGTTTGTTCCCCTGGGAATCATTCCCGGCGGGTTCCGCATGGACGACCACTATGAGGACATCGTGCTTTACTACCACACGCTGGAAACCGACAGGAGATGACGACCTTGCTCAATATCCGAACCTACGCGCTGCCGCAATCGCCGGAAGAGGCGTGGACGCTGAACCAAAACCGCGCCAACCGCATTGTCGCAGGCATGATGTGGCTGCGGCTCAGCCGCCGGCCCATCGCCACCGCCATCGACCTCTCCGCGTTGGAATTGAATGGGATCTCTCAGACGGAAGACGCCTTCGTCATCGGCTGTATGACCCCTCTTCGAACGTTGGAAACCCATGACGGGCTAAACGACATGACCGGCGGCGCGTTTCGGGATGCCCTTTCCCACATCGTGGGCGTGCAGTTCCGCAACACCGCCACCATTGGCGGCAGCATATACGGGCGGTTTGGTTTTTCCGATCCCTTGACGTTATTGTTGGCGTTGGAAGCCCAGGTAACGCTATACCGGGCAGGACGCATGTCCCTGGAGGATTATTCCCGAATGCCCTACGATCGGGATCTCCTTCTGGATATCCGTGTGCCCCTGTTTTCCGGCAAGGTGGCCTTCCAATGCGTGCGCAATACGCAAACGGATTTTTCTGTGCTGAACTGCGCCATGTCCCGCACATCCAACCGAGTTCTCTGCGCGATTGGCGCCAGACCCGGCAGAGCCATTTTGGCGCCCTGCCTGAACGGCGCGCTTGCCGATCGTCCCGTCGCCTTGGGGAAATCCATCGCCGAACACATCCCTACGGGCGGCAACATGCGCGCCACGGCGGAATACCGAAAGCATTTGGCCGGCGTCCTGGCGGAACGCTGCTGGGCGCAGATCGGAGGCGCGGAATGAACATCACCATTCACCTGAACGGACAAACGTTGGAACGGAACATCCTGCCCGGAACAACGCTGTTCGATTTCCTGCGGAACGAAGGCTGCATGAGCGTGAAATGCGGATGCGACACGGCCAATTGCGGCCTGTGCACCGTGCTTCTGGAAGGCAAAAGCGTCCTCTCTTGTTCCGTATTGGCGGCCAGGGCCAACGGAAAACACGTGCGCACGCTGGAGGGACTTCAGCAAGAAGCTGAGGAATTCGGCGCATATCTCGCCGGAGAGGGCGGAGACCAATGCGGTTTTTGCAACCCGGGCTTTATCATGAACGTCATCGCCATGTGCGGAGAGCTGAAAAACCCCACGGAAGCGGACGTAAAAACCTATCTGGCGGGAAATTTGTGCCGCTGCACGGGATTTGCCAGCCAAACCCGCGCAATTTTGCGATATCTGAAGGACAAGGAGGCGCAGCGCGATGTCCAGCGTTAATACCTCCGTGCGAAAGAAAGACGCCGTTGCGCTGGTAACGGGAAAACCCGTGTATACCGGCGACATTGCGCCCAAGGACTGCCTGATTGTGAAACTGTTGCGCAGCCCCCATGCGCATGCGGAAATTCTCTCGATTGATCCGTCCAAGGCCGAAAAGCTGCCCGGCGTGGTCTGCGTTCTTACGCACAAGGACATGCCCCACACCCGTTTTACGCTGGCCGGGCAAACCTTTCCGGAACCCAGCCCCTATGACCGGCTCATTTTGGAAAACCGCGTGCGCTTTGTCGGCGATCCCGTGGCGATTGTGGCGGCGGAACGCGAGGAAATCGCCCAGAAAGCGCTGAAGCTGATTCGCGTGCATTACAAACCGCTGCCCTTCAACCTGGATCCCGAAAAAGCACTGGACAATCCCGCCGTGGTTCACCCGGAAGCGGACTGGAAGGGCGAGGCGTGGATTCAGGGCGACCCCAGCCGCAATTTGTGCGCTTCGGGACACGAGGAATACGGCGATATGGCCGCCGCGGAAGCCCGTTGCGCCCATGTGGTGGAGCGCGTATATCACACATTGTCCAATCAGCAAGCCATGACGGAGCCCTTCACCGCCTTTTGCCAAATGGATTGTTTCGGTCGCCTAAACGTGGTTTCCTCCACCCAGATTCCCTTTCATGTGCGCAGAATTCTTGCGCGGGCGTTGGAAATTCCCGCCGCCCGGATCCGCGTGTCGAAACCGCGCATCGGCGGCGGATTTGGCGCAAAGCAAACCGCCGTCATGGAAATGTATCCCGCCGTGGTGACGCTGAAAACCGGACGTCCGGCAAAATTGACCTTTACCCGGCATGAATGCCAAACCTGTTCCTCTCCCCGGCATGAAATGGTGATCCGGGTACGGCTGGGCGCGGACGCCTCCGGCGTCATTCGCTTCGTGGAGATGCATACGCTGTCCAATACCGGCGCCTTTGGCGAACACGGCCCTACCACCGTAGGCCTTTCCGGCGAAAAATCCATTTCGCTATATCGCCATTTGGACGCGTTTCGCTTTGATTTCCACGTGGTGTACACCAACACCATGTCCGCCGGAGCCTATCGCGGATATGGCGCGCCTCAGGGACTGTTCGCGCTGGAAAGCGCGGTGGACGAGCTTGCCAGTCTGTTGGGCATGGATCCCATGGCGCTGCGCCTTGCCAACATCACCCAAGAAGGCGCTTTCATGCCCTCCTACAACCACGGCTCCACCAATACCAGTTGCGCCCTGGATGCCTGCATCCGTCGGGCGGCAGAGCTCTTCGCATGGAAGGACAAGCCTTCCCGCCGCGTGCTTCCCAACGGGCACATTCGCGGGAAAGGCATGGCGCTGGCCATGCAGGGTTCCGGAATTGCGGGCATCGACGTTGCCAACGCAACCGTAAAACTGGATGAAAACGGATACATCAACCTCATGATCGGCGCGACGGACATGGGAACCGGCTGCGACACCATTCTTTCGCAAATTGCCGCCGATTGCCTTGGCGTAGACGTGGAATGCGTATACGTCTCGCCGGTGGATACGGATTTTTCGCCATACGACTGCGGTTCCTATGCTTCCTCCACCACGTATGTCACCGGCATGGCGGTGGTTCGCGCCTGTCAGGCGCTTTTGACCAAGATTCAGGACGCAGGGGCCCACATGCTGGGTTGTCCCGCCCAGCGCGCAGTTCTGGAAGGCGGCCGCGTATCGGACGATGAAACCGGAAAAAGCGTATCCCTGGAGGAAATCGGCAAGGCGGGCGCAGGAGGCGCACTGTACGATTTGCAAGCCACCGGTTCCCGCATGTCCGAGATTTCTCCGCCGCCCTTCATGGCGGGCATGGCGGAGGTGGACATCGACCCGGAAACCGGAGAGATCACCGTTCCGCAATATGTGGCGGCGGTGGACTGCGGCACGGTCATCAATCCCATGCTGGCTCGGGTTCAAGTAGAAGGAGGCATCGTCCAGGGCATTGGCATGGCGCTGACGGAAAACGTGTCCTATGCGCCCAACGGCTCCGTTCGCAGCAATTCCTTCCTGCAATACAAAATCCCAACCCGCATGGATGTGGGTGAAATTCAGGTGGCGTTCGAATCCTCTTACGAACAGGAAGGCCCCTTTGGCGCGAAATCCATCGGCGAAATTGTCATCAGCACGCCCGCGCCTGCCATCGCCAACGCCGTCTTTGCCGCAACCGGTCTGCGCTTTTGCCGGCTGCCCATTCGTCCCTGCGACATCGCCATGGGCATTTTGCAGGACGCGCGGAAATAGTTTCCCCCAAACCAATTCCATAACGCTTTTGTACCCGGCTGACAGTGCATACTGCCAGCCGTTTTTCGTGCGCATAGGCTGAAAACAACAAATTTCACCCATTGTGCGCATGAAATACCAATTGCACGAGAAATCTCCCATTCGTATAATGAAACAGCAAGGCGTTTTTCGTTTCACAATCTTATGCAAAAAAGGAGGGAGGACAATTCGCAAAGCATGTCGAAACGATAAGCGAACAAAACAACACATCGGGAGGTTTTGTACATTGAAGAAGATGTTTCTGACTGCGCTGCTGATTTGCGCGCTTGTCCTCTGCACGCTGGTTCCGGCCCAGGCCGAAATCCATCTGGAGGGATATCCCATCGTAGACGAAACCGTCACGCTGAAGGTGGTCGTTGCGGAAGCGAACACTTCCAACACGCATACCGACATGTGGGCGCTGGTGCGCCTGCAGGAGGAAACCGGCGTGCGGCTGGAAATTGAACGCGTGGACAGCTCCGTGTGGAACGAGCGCAAATCTCTCATGTTTGCCGCCAACGAACTGCCGGATATCATCATCGGTTCCTTCTCCTCGGACGAGCGCTCCACCTATTTCGCCTCCGGCCAAATCACCAGCCTGAACGACATGCTGCCGCTGATGCCCAACTATACGGCATTCCTGTCCCAATTCGAAGCCATTGAACGCGCCTCCCTGTACGACGCGGACGGCAACATGCTGGGCTTTATCGGCCAGGCTTCGGAAGGCAAAAAAGCTCTGCCGGGCTGCCGGCTCATCATCAACCAGGCGTGGCTGGACGCACTGGATCTTTCCATGCCCACCACCTGGGAAGAATTGGTGGACGTACTGACGGCCTTCCGCGACGGCGACCCCAACGGCAATGGCGAAAAGGACGAAATTCCGATCTCCGGCGGTTCTTCCAACGCGGCGCAGGTTTTCGTCACGGAGTCCTTGGGCATTTCCAACAACGCCGATGGTTCCCGCAGCAATTGGTATGAGGGCGAGGATGGCTCCCTGCAATACCTGATCACCAGCGATCTATACAAGACATACCTGGAACGCATGCGCTATCTGTACAGCGAAGGCCTGCTGGACAATGAAATCTATACCCAGTCCAACACCCAATTCCTGGCCAAGGGCGCGAACATGCAAATCGGCGCCTGTACCGCGCCCGCGCCATTCGTGTTGGTGGGAACGGATCCGGAAAAATACGAGCAATACGTCGCCTTCGGCCCCATTCACCCGGAAGGCGCGGAACCCAAGCAGTATTTCAACGAAATGTACGGCGCAAATCTCTATATTACCAAGGCCAATGCCCATCGGGAAGTAACCGCCCGCCTGCTGGACTACCTCTACACGGAAGAATGGGCATCCATCGTTCGTGGGCCGCAGCTGGGCGAAGAGCCCAAGGGCACCTGGGACGGCCAGGGCGGCTGGTATTACGTTGACGACACCAACACCAAGTATGCCGTCGAGGTTCCCGAAGAGTTCTCCGGCGTGTATTACTGGCGCATTGGCAGCGTGGCGCCCATGATTCTGCGCGGCGGC
This sequence comes from Eubacteriales bacterium, assembly GCA_029218505.1. Lineage (GTDB taxonomy): Bacteria > Bacillota > Clostridia > Christensenellales > Aristaeellaceae > SUG1456. The sequence continues at coordinate 5,277 of JAQXRL010000396.1, forward strand.
ATGGGATACACCCAGATATGGATGGACGAGGTTATGAGCGACACGGATACTCATCTGCGCGCCATCTTTGCCGACACCTGGCAGTACACCACGCCATGCTTCCCGCAGGCATACTCCCTGTCCCAGGATGAATCCGACGAACTGGCGCTGATTACCGGTGAATTGGAAACCTATGTGGATCAAATGGAAGTAAAATTTGTCATCGGCGAGATGGACATTGAAGCCGATTGGGACGCATTCCAGGAGCATTTGAAAACCATTGGCGTAGAGGAATACGTGCGCATTCACCAGGGCGCGTACGCTCGCTATCTGGAAATCGCAAGCAAGATTTGACGCCTGATTGACATAACAGAAGCGGAATTCCCTCCGCAGACCCTTGCAAACCGTTTGCGGGGGGAATTCCGGCAATTCACAAGGGAGGCGAACCGGACATGACGACATCCAGGCGAGGAAGAGGCGCTGTGCTGGCACTTATGCGCAAGCATTATCAAATATACCTTCTTCTGCTGCCGACGCTGATCTATTTTCTGATCTTCAAATATGGCCCAATGTATGGATTGCAAATGGCCTTTCGCAATTATAACACCGGGTTGGGCATTTGGAACAGCCCATGGGTGGGATTGAAGTATTTCAAGCGCATTTTGTCCCGGCCGTATTTCTACCAGATTCTTTCCAACACCCTGACAATTTCGCTGACGTCCTTGATCGCAGGGTTTCCTTTGCCGATTTTGTTTTCGCTGATGCTCAACGAGATGCGCGGCGGCACATGGAAAAAGTCGATTCAAACCATTACATACGCACCGCATTTTATTTCCACCGTGGTGTTGGCCGCCATGATCACCATTTTTCTTTCCCCCAGCAGCGGAATTGTGAACAAAGCGATCGAAGCGCTGGGCGGAAAAGCCGTGAATTTCATGATGCGTCCGGAATGCTTTGTGCCCATTTATGTCATTTCCGGCATCTGGCAGGGATTGGGCTGGAACGCCATCATTTATGTGGCCGCGCTGGCTTCCGTGGATCCCGCGCTGCACGAATCCGCCATGATCGACGGCGCTTCCCGCCTGCAACGCATTCTGCACATCAACCTTCCCTGCATTTTGCCCACGGTGATCATCATGCTCATTTTGCAAACAGGTTCCTTGCTGAACGTTGGATTCGAAAAGGTCTTCCTTCTCAGCAACGATGCCGTGCTGGAAACCTCCGAGGTCATTTCCACGTATACCTATCGCATTGGCATCGCCGGAGCGCAATTCAGCCAATCCGCAGCCATCGGCCTGTTCAATTCCGTGGTTCAGTTCATTATGCTCGTCATTGTCAACACCCTGGCCAGAAGGCTGAGCGAAACCAGTTTGTGGTAAGGAGGCGCCAACCATGATTCAGGATACCAAGGCCGACCGCATTTTTGGAATCGTCAATGGCGTAATCCTGACGCTGTTGACGCTGTTGATTGCATATCCGCTCTATTTTGTCGTAATCGCCTCTGTTTCCGATTATATCGCCATCAATTCCGGCCGGGTGGTGCTGTGGCCTGTGGGGCTGAATTTCGACAGCTATCAATATGTGCTGGAATACAATGCCATCTGGAACGGCTATGGCAACACCATCATCATCACGCTGCTGGGCACCAGTCTCAATTTGGCGCTTACCTTCACCGGCGCATATGCGCTGTCCAAAAGCCGTCTGCCAGGCATGCGCCAGTGCATGCTGTTGATCACCTTCACCATGTTTTTCAGCGGCGGACTGATTCCCACCTACATCATGGTCAGCAACATGGGCATGCGCAACACCATTTGGGCCATGATTCTCCCAGGGGCCGTGTCCGCATACAACCTGATCCTTGTGCGAAATTATTACCAGAAGAACATTCCAGCGGAGCTTTTGCAGGCCGCCATGATCGACGGCTGCGACGACATTCGTGTGTTTCTCTCCATTGCGCTGCCATTGTCCGCGCCCATGCTGGCCACCATGGCCTTGTTCTATGGCGTAGGCCATTGGAACCAGTTTTTTGAAGCGCTGATTTATTTGTCGGACCGGAAAATGTATCCCTTGCAGCAAGTATTGCGGGAAATTTTGTTGATCAATTCGGAAGGCACGCTGAACATGGCCGGAAACACTTCCACCGCCATGGCGGAAGGTTCCGAAGCGCTGGCAGAAATCATCAACCGTGCAGAAACCATGAAATACGCCGTCATCATCGTGGCGTCGCTGCCGGTTTTGTGCGTTTATCCCTTCCTGCAGCGCTACTTTATGAAAGGCATGCTGGTTGGCTCGATCAAGGGATAAGTATGTTCACGGGAGATGTTGAGATTGCGTTTGAAGCGATATCTGCAAAATATGAGCTTGATCAAACAATACATCCTGAAGTTTGTGCTGGTAATGCTTCTGCCTTTGTTGATGGTGGAAATTATTTTCTATACCACGCATTTGCGCACGGTGGAAAACGACACCGTTCATATGTTTCATTATCGCATGAATCAGGCGCAATTGTCCATGGATTTGCGCGTGAAGGAGCTGTTGGAAATTACCGTGAAGGTGAAAAATGACAGCCGCTTTCTGACCAATTCCTTAAACGGCGATCTGCACTTGCGCACGCAGGCAAAACAGCTTCTGTACGCTCATAACGCAACCAACAAGCTCTGCGACAACATCCAAATTTATTACCAGGCCTTCGATGGAGTGTATTCCAGCGAGGGCTTCACCTGCCTATCGCCATTTTTGCGAAACCGATATGCCTTTTCTCAGGAGGATGCCGATGCGTTTTCGAATATGCTTCGCTTTTCCACGAACAACGCCGTCGTTCAACTCTGCATCGAAGGAGCCGATACGCTGGCATTTCTTTTCCCGCTGCAATACAACAGCCGGCAATCCTATTCCACCCTATTCTTCTTTGTAAAACTGGACACCATCAAAAGCATCCTGAGCGATTATTTGAAAATGGAAAGCGACAGCCGCATTGCATTGCTGGACGAAAACCGCCATATTTTGTTTTCCGAAATCGATGGCATAGATCAAATCTTGCTGCAAGACACGCCCACGGGACAAGGCATGAGCAACCATACGCTGCAAAACGAGCGCTATTCCGTTTTTTATCGGGATTCAACGTTCAACCATTGGCGATACATTTGCGCCATTCCCTCCCAAATGCTGGTCAGCGGCGCAAAACAGCAGCAATTCCTGATCATTCAAATCAGCATCATGGTGGTGCTGCTGGGGTTGGGAATGGCGATTCTGTTGGCTTGGAACAGCTATCGTCCCATCCGGAAGCTGTTCTATTCCGTCGGCGCCAACGCGCCTGGCAACGAATTGAACGGCATTCTCACCTCTGTCACCACAACCCGGGAAAGCTATACGCAATTGCGCCAGCTGTTGGATAAAAATACGCCGTTTCTGGTGGACTATGCGCTGGAGCAGTTCTTAAACGGGCTCATGGACGCGGATACCTGTCTGGCAAAGCTGCGGGAAATCGATATTGATGTTCAACTGCCTTATTACATTGTTGCGGCCGTGGGAATTCTGGACCGGGAGGACGGCGCATCCGTTTCCGAAGCCCACCAGATCATATTGCAGGCCGCCATTGACATGAATGCAGAAAACGCCCCCGAACTGAATATCCTTACCCTGGAACGCAGTTTCGAAAACGCCATATTGCTCATTATGAACACCATTCATGAATGGGACGGCGCAGAACATTTGGATGCCCTCATGAAGAAACTCATCTCCAGCGGCATTGGGGAAATTCTTGTCGTGGGCGCCGGACGGGTGTATGACAAATTTTCCGACATAGCCCAATCCTATACGGAGGCCATGATCGCCATGGAACAGTTGCGCTTTCGCGGCGCTTGCGGTTTGATTACCTATGAAGACAGTCTCAGGTCAGACGCTTCCGGAATCGCCTCTGAAATGAAGGAAAAACGCCTGCAACTTGTGCAGCACATTCGTCAGGGGAATGAAAAAATGGCCTTGGAGCTGTTGCAATCCATCGGCGCCGGCATCAGTTCCAATCAGCATTCCTATGTTTCTTCCCGGTGCGCAGTTTTTGATATTGCCAACGCCGTGGTGCATGTGGCATATGAACTTTCGGAAACGGACTTTGACGCGGAGATCGAACGCGTGCTGCGCATGCATGGCGTGAAGCAAACCATGCACGATCTGGCGCAATTGACCACTTCTTTGTGCCGCTATATTGCCCAAATGCGCCGCGACAGCGGAAAGCAAATGGGCCAGGACATGCTTGCCTATGTAACCCAGAATTTTGCCAAACCCGACATCAGCCTGGACGCAGTGGCGGAGCATTTCCATCTGTCCAGCTTTTATGTCAGCCGGTTTTTCAGCCAATATGCCGGAATTACCTTCCGGGAATACATCACTGGCCTGCGGATCGATCGCGCAAAGAGCCTGTTGTGGGATACCGATCTCCCCGTCCGGGATATCGTCGCGCAAATTGGATATCTGGACCCGTCCACGTTCAGCAAACGCTTTAAGCAAATCGTGGGAATCACTCCGGGCGAATACCGGTCTCAGCGAAACGATGGCGCAAGCGATCCCTCGTAATTTTCTTTGCGCGGCGGCGTACACGAACCAGAAGGAACGCGCCTTCCCCGAAGTCGCGTTCCCGTCGTGCGTTCCGGCCTTTGCAATGGTTTGCCTGCCCGTCCATCTGCGAAACCGTTCGAAATGCAACGCGGATTACTTGGCGTAGACTTTCCCGTCCGCCAAACTTTCACAATACAGGCAGCGGTAAATTCTCCGTTCCCGGTCGCACAGCTTGAATTGATGGCGCAGCCCCTGTTCCGTGGAGGTGATGCAGCGAGGATTTTTGCAATGAATCACATCCATCACGGTTTCAGGAAGCTGCAATTTTTCGCGTTTGAAGCGCTTTCCGTCCCGAATCACGTTCACGGTAATGCCCGGATCGATGTACCCCAGCAAATCGAAATCCAGGTCGATAATTTCCCCCACCTTGATGATGTCTTTTTTGCCCATTTTGCTGCTGTCGGCGTTTTTGATCATCGCTACGGAGCACTCCAATTCTCCCAGTCCCAGGACATTGTAAATCTGCATTCCCTTGCCTGCGGTAATGTGATCCAGCACAATGCCATCCCGAATTTGTCCGATAATCACGATACATGCACCTCCAACAGTTTCAAAATCAACGACATGCGAATATACTTTCCGTTGAGCACCTGTTTGAAATAACATGCGCGAGGATCGTCATCCACCGCCACGGAAATCTCGTTCACCCGCGGCAGGGGATGCATAATGCACAAATCCTGCTTTGCCCCATCCAACTTGTCCGGCGTGAGAATGTACGTATCCTTTAGGCGCACGTAATCCGCTTCGTTAAAGAATCGCTCCCGCTGCACCCGCGTCATGTACAGAATGTCCAATTCCGGCAGCGCCGCTTCCAAATCCCGAACTTCCTGATAATCAATGCCCTTCGGCTCCAGAATTTCCGTCTTGACATAATCCGGAACGGTCAGTTCCTCCGGAGAAATGAGCACAAAGCGCACGTCCTGATATCGGGACATCGCCGCGATGAGGGAATGCACCGTGCGCCCAAACTTCAGATCGCCGCACAAGCCCACCGTCATGCCGCTCAGCCGGCCCTTTTCCCGCTGAATCGTCAAAAGATCTGCCAGCGTCTGTGTGGGATGGTTGTGACCGCCGTCTCCCGCATTGATCACCGGCACCGTCGCGCGCATGGATGCCACCAGCGGCGCGCCTTCCTTGGGATGGCGCATGGCGATAATATCCGCGTAACAGCTGACCGTACGCGCCGTGTCGGATACGCTCTCTCCCTTGGAAGCGGAACTGCTTTGCGCTTCGGAAAACCCCAACACGTTTCCACCCAATTCGTACATGGCGGCCTCAAAGCTGAGCCGCGTGCGCGTGGAGGGTTCAAAGAACAATGTCGCCAGTTTCTTGCCGCGACATGCCTGGGCGTATTTTTCCGGCTTGGCAATGATGTCGTTGGCCGTATCAATCAGCGAATCAATTTCTTCCGTGGTCAACTGCATGATGTCAATCAAACTGTTCATTTCGCGCCTCCAATCCAGCTTTCGTCCGATGGGTTGTCCCGGAACGCCAGCAACCGTTGCACATCCTCCGGTTTTACATACCCGGTCTCCGCCGCCGCTTGGGCAATGGTGTCAAAATCCGTGAGGCTGACGTTGCGGACGTTCGCCTTCTGAAGCCGTTCCAATCCCTTTTTCATGCCATAGGTAAAAATACTGGCGATGCCCAACACGTTTGCGCCCGCCTGGCGCAGAATTTCCACAACCTCCAGCACGCTGCCGCCCGTGGAGATCAAATCCTCCACCACAACGACGTTCCAGCCCGTTTCCAATCTGCCCTCAACCTGGTTTTTGCGCCCGTGATCTTTTTGCCCCGAACGCACATAGCCCATGGGCATGCCCAGCAAGTGCGCCGTAATGGCCGCATGTGCAATGCCGGCCGTGCTGGTTCCAAACAGCGCCTGACAATCCGGATACTCCGCGGTTACAATTTCCGCCAAACCGCGTTCCACATCTTCCCGTACCGCCACATCCGACAGTGTCAGGCGATTGTCGCAATACACCGGGCTTTTGATGCCGCTGGCCCAGGTGAACGGCTCCTCCGGGCGAAAAAATACCGCGCCAATTTTCAGCAAATCTTCCGCAATTCTGCGCTTCATGCAATCGCTCCTCCTCTTATTGGGAAATTTGACAGCGTTGATATGCAGTCAAGGGATCCTCCGCGGCGGTAATGGGTCTGCCCACCACAATGACATCCGCCCCCAGCGACCATGCTTTCTCCGGCGTGGTCACGCGCACCTGATCGCCCACAGCCCCGTCGGCAAAGCGCACGCCCGGCGTCACCGCAAGAAAGTCTTCTCCGCACGCTGCATGCACTTTTTCGGCTTCCAGCGGCGAACATACCACGCCGTCCAGTCCCGCGCATTTGGCGTTGCGGGCATAATGCAATACGACCTCGTCGATGGGGCGGTCGATCCACAATTCTTCGCGCATCCGCTCCTCGCCGGTGGAGGTCAGCTGTGTCACCGCAATCAGCAGCGGCCGCGTTCCGTCCGGCTGCGAAAGCCCTTCCAGCGCCGCTTCCATCATGGCCCGCGTGCCTGCGGCATGCAGGTTCGTCATATCCACACCCAGCCTGGAAAGCACCGCCATGGATTTTTTCACCGTGTTGGGAATGTCGTGAAGCTTCAAATCCAGAAACACCTTGTGTCCCCGCCGCTTCAAAGCTTCCACGATGGCGGGGCCTTCGGCATAATACAATTCCATGCCGATTTTTACGAAGGGACGCCTTTGTCCGAACCGTTCCAAAAACCGCAGCGTATCCTTCGCGCTGCTGAAATCGCAGGCAATAATGACTTCTTTTCCCATCAGTGCGCTCCTCCTATGATTTCTTCCAAACGTTCGATGCCCAGCCGCCGCATTTCTTCGGGCAAATCGGACACAATGTCCCGGCAGGCATAGGGATTGACCAGATTCGCCGCGCCAACCTGCACGGCAGTCGCCCCCGCCAACATCATTTCCACCACGTCCCGAGCCGTTTCCACGCCTCCCATGCCCACGATGGGAATGCGCACCGCGTTATACACCTGCCACACCATCCGCAGCGCCACAGGAAAGACCGCCGGGCCGGAAAGTCCGCCCGTGCCATTGGCCAGCACCGGCCGGCGCTTTCTGACGTCTATGCGCATGCCCAGGAGCGTGTTGACCAGAGAAATTCCGTCCGCACCCGCGTCCTCGCATGCCCGGGCAATTTCGCCAATGTCCGTCACGTTGGGCGATAGTTTCATAATCACCGGCTTTCGGGTCACGGTCTTCACGCGGCGCGTCACCTCCGCCGCCGCCTTGGGATCGCTCCCGAAGGACAAGCCGCCTCCGTGAACGTTGGGGCAGGAAATGTTGATTTCCAGCCATCCAACCTGTTCCTGCGCATCCAGCAATTCGCTGACCCTTGCGTATTCCTCCAGGGAAAAGCCGCACACGTTGGCCATCACCGGCTTTGCAAACACCTTGCGCAGCGCCGGCAGTTCCCGATGTATCACCGCTTCCACGCCAGGGTTTTGCAATCCCACCGCGTTGAGCATCCCCTGAGCGCATTCCGCGATGCGCGGCGTAGGATTTCCAAAGCGCGGTTCCAGCGTCGTCCCCTTAAAGGAAAAACTGCCCAAACAATTGATGTCATAGAATTCCGCAAACTCCTGCCCGTATCCGAAAGTTCCGCTGGCCGGAATCACAGGATTGTCCAGCCGGATGCCCAGCAGCGTTACGCCGGTGTTCACCATACAATTTCCTCCTTGCGCAGCACAGGCCCATCCTTGCAAATGCGTTTCGCGCCGTATTTTGTCTTGCAACTGCAACCCATGCACGCGCCAAAGCCGCAACCCATTCGCTCTTCAAAGCTAAATTGCCCCGATGTGCCGGCACACTGCCACACAGCCTTCAGCATTGCCTCCGGCCCGCATACATACACGTGGGTATAGGCATCCGGCGCAGGCAGAATATCCGTCACGAATCCCTTTGCGCCCAGGCTGCCGTCTGCCGTGGCAACCGCCGCGTCCGCACCCAACGCGCGGAAGGCGTCCACATAAAACGCTTCCCGGGCGCTGGCAAAGCCCATCAGCACTTGGACCGATCGCCCTTGCTGTATCAATCGCCGCGCTAGCCCGTACAACGGAGGCACGCCTGCTCCTCCGCCGATCAGCAGCGGCCGGTCGCCCGAGGCATGCAGGTCATACCCGTTGCCCAGCCCCACGAGCACATCCAGCACCTCTCCGGGTTTTCTTTCCGCCAAGCGGGCAGTGCCTTCTCCCACCACCTTGTAAATGAGCGTCATGGCGCCGGTTTCCCAATCGCATACGGAGATTGGACGGCGCAAATAGAGCCCGTCAATGCGCAGATTGACAAACTGCCCTGGCGCGGAAATGGCTGTGGTATTTCCAGACAGCCGCATTTCGCAAATATCCCGGGCAATTTCCCGATTGGACGTCACAACGAAATCTTCCCGTCTCACGTCAATCCCCCCAATAGGCGATTTTTCCATTGCATATGGTCAGCACGCAGCGTCCCCACACCTTCCAGCCTGCAAAAGGCGTGGCTTTTCCCAACGACAGGAAACGGCCCGGATCAATCCGGTATTCCCGGTTCAAATCGAATACCGTAAGGTTGGAAGGCGCGCCGGGCGCAATTCCGCTGGAAATCCCATATCGCCGGGCCGGGTTTTCACACATCAGCGCGATCAGTCGCTCCATGGTGATCCGGTTTTCCCGCACCAGATATGTATACATCAACGGAAAGGCCGTCTCCAGTCCCACCACGCCCATGATGCTTTCCCGAAGGCCGCCGCACTTTTCCGCCTCGCTGTGAGGCGCATGATCCGTCGCAATCATGTCGACCGTTCCATCCGCCACGCCCTGCAACAGTGCCAGCCGATCCGCTTCTCCCCGAATGGGAGGATTCATTTTGAACCTGCCCTCGTCTTTCAGCATTTCATCATTCAAAAGCAGATAATGCGGCGCTGTTTCGCAGGTGACATCCAACCCCTGCGCCTTCGCTTCGCGGATAATTTCCACGCCTTCCCGCGTCGATACATGCAGCGCATGATATGCGCACCCCGTTTCCCGCGCCAAGGCGACGTCCCGCTGAATCTGCCGCCATTCGCTTTCGGAGGAAATTCCGGCAAAACCGTGCGCCCGGGCGTATGCGCCGTCATGAATGACTCCGCTGCGGCGCAAAACGTCATCCTCGCAGTGCGCTGCAATGATTTTCCCCAGCCTGGCCGCTTCCTTCATGGCCAAGCGCATCGTTTCCTCGTCCTGCACTCCCCGTCCGTCGTCGGTAAAGGCGGGGACGTCGCCTGCCATTTCTTCCATACAAGCCAACGCTTTCCCTTTCAATCCCGCCGTAATGGCGCCCAAGGGATGCACGTTAATCACTGCAGTTTCCCGAATCCGATCCAGCAGCGGCGCCAGGTTTTTTCTGCAATCCGGCACAGGATTCACATTGGGCATGACGAACACGTCCGTATATCCGCCCCTCGCCGCCGCCGACGATTCCGAAAAAATCGTCCCTTTATAGGAAAAACCCGGTTCGCGGAAATGCGCATGCGCTTCCACAAAACCGGGGAATATGTGTTTTCCGGAAACATCCAAAACCTGATCGCCCAAAACTGCTTCCGCCTTGCCGATGGAGGCAATCCGATTGTGCTCAACAACGATATCCTCTCGAACAAAGCCTTGCCCGACATATACCCAACCGTCTTTCAAAATCAGGCGCATGCGTTACCTCCCGCAAAAAAACAGCCTTGCGAACACGCAAGGCTGTTGCATAAACACACCACGGCCAGAAAACTCCGCCGCGAAAAATGTACCGCAAACCTTGCCGGCATCTCTGTACCGTGCTTAAAGATCGCATGGACTTATTATAACTTGGCCGCACACCGCAGTCAAGGAACTTTGCGTGAAGATTTCACCAAAAAACAGACGCTTCCACATCGGAAGCGCCCAAGGAATCCCCAGAGTGCCGTTCGCCTCTGCATTTTCACCCGCCGCTCGGCAGGGCGGAAACCTGCGACTGCTTATTTGCCTTCCCCTAGCGAAAATCGGGGGCATGACAGCGGCATACCGACTCAGTTTCCTTTTTTTGAAATGTGGGCAATAGCATCGACGTGGCGCACACCCCAGGATGTTTGATCCGTTCGCGGTTTGACCCGCCCAATTATTATATCGCTGAAAACCGCCTCTGTCAACGGGAAATCCGCACCAATCTAATCAAAATTCAAAAGATGGATTTGCGGCCTTGCGCAAACCCGCAGCGGCAGCCTGGACCACCCAATTCCATTGCTCACCAACAGCCGCATATCCTTCAGGCAAATTTGACCGGAGACGCACAAAGGGCCGTCCGGCATTTGCCGGCGTTCCATCCACGGCAGTGTGTAGGGCGTGATCCCCAGGGCGTTCAGTTGTCCTCCATGGGTATGCCCGGACAGCATCAGATCCGGCCATTGCGCGCCGGGTTCTTCCGGCAGAACCGGATAATGGGACAACAAAATCCGGTATCGATTCTGGTTGGCGGGCGGCAGCAATCCTTTCAGCCTGGGCTGGCCAAATTTGCGCTCGTCCAGTCCCGCCACCACAATTTCCCCGCCATCCAGCGCGATCGAACAAGCCCGGTTTACCAACAGATGTCCACCCGCCCTGGTCACAACTCCGCGCATTGCCCGGCGATTGGGAAAGCATTCCCAATCATTGTTTCCCGGGCAGCAAAACATTCCCAAAGGCGGCCGAAGCGCGGACAGCGCCCGAAACATCCTGTCCTGCTGATCCCGGCTCTCCGCAAAATCGCCGCCAAACAACAGCATGTCGGCCTGTTGCCGGCGCATCAATTCCACCAAGCGCTCCAACGCCGCATCCGGCACGCTTTCCCGCAAATGAAAATCCGCGGCAAACAAAAGACGCATCCCTCGCATCCATCGCGGGACGCCTTCCATTGTCGTTTGCGACACCTTCAGTCCCTTTCCCCAGCAAAAGGAAAGATGGAAGGTTGGTTTTGCAAAATACCGATTCCATTTCGCCATTTTTCTTCTCCCGGATTCGCCGAATCCAGACACAAAAAAACCTTTTCGCCGCACATCGTCAGGCAAAAAGGCTGCTAACCTCAGGCATTTTCCGGAACCAGCAGGGCCGCTCCAATAATCCCGGTGTCATCGCCCAATTCCGCTTTCAAAAACGTGGCCGGGAAACGGGCTTCCGTCAAGCTGTATCGCCGATATGCCCCGATAAAGCGGCGCACAAACTCATTGCCCAGTTTAATCACGCCGCCTCCATATACAAATACGTTTACGTCCAAAATGAGGTTGATGGAATGAAACATGCGGCCTAGATATTCGGCGCCCCGGGACACCACTTCCATCGCCAACGTGTCCCTGTCATTCAGTGCCTTCCCCACGGCAATCATATCGATCTTCGACAGCGTGCCCGCGTAATCCAAGATGCGGCTTTCCATTCCCTCCTTGATGCGGTCCATGGCATAACGCGCCATGGATGTGCCGGACGAGATCGATTGCACGCAGCCCGCCACGCCACAACCGCAGGGATATCCCGTAGAATCCGATACAAACATATGGCCAATCTCCCCCGCCATGCCATGCATTCCGCGAAACAGCTGGCCATTGAGAATCAAACCTCCGCCCACGCCCGTTGCCACCGTAGCATATACCATGCTGGAATATCCACGCCCGGCGCCCATGCGGTGTTCCGCCAATGCCGCCGTATTGGCGTTGTTATCAATCCAAACAGGAAGCTGCAACGCATCGGAAAGCATGCTGCGAATGGGAACATTGTTTAATGGAAAGATGTTGCTGGTTTCCAGCAACACGCCTTTTTCATAATCGATATAAGAAGGAAACGCCGCGCCGACGCCTCGAATCTGGTCTTGGGAAACCCCTGCCTCCTCCATGAGCTCATGTGCATGGTTTGTCAACAGCGCGATCAGCTCATCCGGCTCCAACTCCTGGTCCATCGCAAAGTGATGGCGGCAGACGCATTGCATGTTCCCGTCAAACAAACCGGAACGCACATTTGTTCCGCCGACGTCAATGCCAATGATGTACTGCTTCATCGCGATTCCCTCCGGCGAAAGAATAAACGAGTTTACATTGTATTATATCTCACTTTTGCATGCTTTTCAAGAGAAATTGCGTAAATCCAGGAAAAAACCGCCGCCGCCTGAAGCCAAATAATTCGTCAATTGAGAATAACTGTCCACCGCGCGCTGAATGCCCAACATTCCGGCCATCTTCTCCAGCCAACCATCCTGTTGCTCCGGCGACGCATAACCGCCCACAGCAACGGCGAATTGCACCCGCACCCCATCCCGCATTTGATCCAACGTTTGCCACCACGACGCCTCATCCCGCGAACGCAGCTCTGCCATGGCATATTTAAGCGCCCAAAGCCGCGCGGAATACGCAAACGTTCCGCCCAGCTTCATGCAGGCGCGATATGCCGCCACATTGGCCTGACCCTCGTCCGCAATGCCCGCGCGATGGCTGAGTTCATGGCATATTGTAAAGGCGGCTGCGACAGGCTCCATCTTCGGGTTCACCAGCGCTTCCGCCGTATGGGGAATATAGATTCCTGAAATTTTTGCCAGACGCATCCATTCCGGATATCGCGCCGCCTTTGCGGGAACATTTCCGCCGCCGGGCAACTCCTCCAGCGCCGCAATGCCGCTCCATGCCGTTTCCATCAGCGCATGGAGGCGGTCCTCTTCCGGCGCAGAGTCGTTCAATTCCCCGATCAACGCGCGGCACAGCCCCACAATTTCTTCCTGCGACACTTCTTCCGCAATGACATACGGCCATGCGCCGGGCGCAAAATACGCCGGATACCACAGCAAGGCATACCCCAAGATCAAAATCATTCCCAGAATCGCCGTGTTTCCCAGCCAATTTTTCAGGTTCCGCCATCTGTGCCGCCGCATCAGCGCCCATATCAACCCCAAAGCGACCCAGAATGCGCCGCCAATCGCCAAGACCTCCATCAAGGGAAAGGAGAGCCTCGTGCTGACGCGGGAAAGCGCATTCGCCATGCGCCCCATGACGTTTCTGTGCCAAAATTCCGCCACGGACGGACAAAGAGCGCAAGCCAACATAAAACATGCGCATACTCCCGCCAGAGCCGCCAACGTCCACAATTTTTTCTTCATGAATATGTGCCCCATCCTTTGTGATCATTTGAATTATCCCACGAATGAGCGTATAAATCAAATGCAATTCATGGCAGGCCGCAACCAGGACTTAACGCGAACACTGTATAATAACATTGCAAATGTCAAACGGGCGATTTTTCGCCGGTTCTTGTGGGCATGCATACTCAATTCTATTTCCATGGAGGCTGAAATATGGACAATCGGATTCGTCTGGACGTAAATCTCATGATGGAGGATTCTATTGGCGCGCGGGGCATTTCCCGGCAGGCGTTGAACGACATGATGCCTCGCTTGAAGGCCGCATACGAAATGGTGGAGGCAAACCGCGGCAAAGGCATGCAGGGATGGATGGATCTTCCCTATAATCAGGACGCGATTCTTACCGCGATCGAGGACACTGCCCGGCGCATTCGCGGCGAGTTTGAAGCCTTTGTGGTATTGGGCATTGGCGGCAGCGCCCTGGGGCCGGCGGCGGTCCAGCAAGCTTTGAACCATTTGCATTACAATGAATTGCCCGCCGGGAAACGCGGCGGCCCCCGGCTGTATATTGAAGACAACATCGACCCGGAACGCATGGCGGCGCTCCTGGACGTCATCGATCTGAAAAAGACCTGCTTCAACGTCATCACCAAGTCTGGCGGCACCGCCGAAACCATGAGCCAATACCTCATCGTTCTGGATGCGTTGAAGAAAGCCGTTGGCGATGACTACAAAAAGCACATTCTGATTACCACTTCCGAAAAGAAAGGCTTCCTCATCAAGATTGCCCAGCGGGAAGGATACGAAACCTTCTATATTCCCGACGGCGTTGGCGGACGCTTCTCCGAACTGTGTCCCGTGGGACTCATTGCCGCCGCAGTCACCGGCATTGACATTCGCGGCCTGATTGCAGGCGCCAAAGACATGGATCAGCGCTGCAACAGCGGCGACGCCATGGCCAATCCTGCGCTGTTAGACGCGGGTCTTTCCGTGCTGGCGATGGAAAAAGGCGCAAACATTTCCGTAATGCTGCCCTACGCCGATTCTCTGAAGCTCATGAGCGATTGGTATGCGCAACTGTGGGCGGAATCTCTGGGCAAAAACAGGACGCTGGATGGAAATCCCTGCAATGTTGGCCAGACGCCCGTCAAAACTTTGGGCGTTACGGACCAGCACAGCCAACTTCAGTTGTACACCGAAGGCCCCTTCGATAAAATGATTACCTTTTTGAAGGTGGAAGCTTTCCACGCCACCACGCCAATTCCCCACGGCTGCGACGACATCCCCACCATCGCGTTCCTGGGCGGCAAGAGCCACAATCAGCTCATCGAAGCCGAACGTCAGGGCACAGAATATGCGCTGTACAAGGCCGGACGCATGAGCCAGACCATTACGTTGCCGGAAGTCAACGCCAACACGGTCGGCCAGCTGTTGTATTTCTTCGAACTGGTCACCGCATATGCCGGCGCTCTGTTAAACATTGACGCTTTCAACCAGCCTGGCGTTGAGGAAAGCAAGGTTGCTTCCTACGCCGTCATGGGTTATGAAAGCGATGTGCACACTGCCAAGCGCGAGGAAATGAAAAACCGTCCGGCGCCCAAGGCTGAATATATTTTCTAACCGCCTGCGCGGTGCGCAATTTCACTCGCTACCGCTTGCGCGGTACGCAGTCCATTCGCTACCGCCTGCGCGATGCGCAGTCCACTCGCTGCCGCCATCTTTTGGGTGGGCCAAAGGCAACGGCCCACCCAAATTTTCGTCCCGGAGACCGGCACGAATGGTCTCCGGGACGATTTATTGCTTCCTGAAAGCGTCTGGGGAATTCGGCATATCGCTGCGCAAGAAATCCCGCAGATCATTGCGCTGCTCTCCATCGTCTGAAATTGAGTTTGGGAAACAATTGCGAAATCCGGGAACGCGTCTCATAATTTTTCACGCAAAAACGCCTGAATTTTCTCCAGCAACGCCCAACTCCAAAAATTTCCTTCGTGGGGAGCGCCATCCACGCAAATCATTCGGGCATCCACACCCGCATCGACAAGGGTATGAAACATCTCCAACGATTGCTCATACGGAACAATCGGGTCCGCATCTCCCTGCAAAATTAGGAATGGCGGATATGCCTCGCCGGGGATCACATAATTCACCGGACTCATTTGTTTCAGCGTCGTCTGAATGTCTCTGCTGCCCATGAGTCCCGTAAAAATCGCTTCCTCTCGAGAACCCGGCGCATATTCCTCGGGGAAGATCATCTTCGGCAGATTTGCCGGTCCAAAGCATTCCACAACAACCTGCACTGTGTCCGAAAACGCCGCATACTCTTCCGTTTTGAATTGCGGAGCGTCCCCCGTAAGCCCAACCAACAGCGCCGCGTTTCCTCCGGAAGAAGTTCCCCAAACG
>JAQXRL010000397.1 GCA_029218505.1 Eubacteriales bacterium
GAATATCTATCCAAGCACGGGAAAACGCAGCTTCGCATTGCGGAAACGCAGAAATACGCCCACGTCACCTTCTTCTTCAATGGCGGCGAGGAGCGCACCTTCCCCGGCGAGGATCGAATTCTGATTCCTTCCCCGGATGTAGCGACCTTCGATTTGAAGCCGGAAATGAGCGCATACGAGGTAAAGGATGCCGTCATCCAATGCATCAACGAAGAAAAGTATGACGTAATTATTCTGAATTTCGCAAACTGCGATATGGTTGGCCATACGGGCGTGATGGATGCCGCCGTCAAGGCCGTAAAGGCCGTGGACGATTGCGTTGGACAAGTGGTTTCCGCGATTCTTGCCCACGGCGGAAAATGCATTATCACCGCCGACCACGGCAACGCGGATCAAATGATTGATCCCGACCTGGGCGGACCATTTACCGCGCACACGACCAATCCGGTGCCCGTGATCATCGTAGATCCCGAACATCCCAAGTATCGTCTGCGCCAGGACGGCAAACTGTGCGATTTGTGCCCCACCATGCTGGATCTGATGGGCATGGAAAAGCCCGCGCAAATGACCGGCGAAAGCCTCTGCGTGGCGCAGGATTCTTCCGACTTACGCTGATTTCGATCCGCAAAACGCGTCCAAAGCTCCTCTATGTGGCTTTGGACGCGTTTCCTTTGCGCAAAATCAAGTGTTGGTGGTGCGGATGCTCAGCACATTGGAATGCTCCGACAAGTGATTTACAATGTCCGTGTAAGAAACGCCCGACGGCAAATGCAAGGTGTATGTGTTCGTATACACGTTCGCATCGGCACTGGTATCCACATGAAAGTCCAAATCCAGGGTTTTCACGTTCAGAGTATCGAAATAGGCATTGATGAAACCGATGGTTTCCACGCGATGCACAAACTTAATTTCAACCTTTTTGATGGCGTTCACATGCACAATGCGCTGCATTACCATCAGCGTAAGCATGACAAACACCGTTCCCAACAGCGCGATCATATAATACCCATAGCCAATGGCCAGCCCAAGGCATGCCGTATTCCAAAGAGAGGCGGCGGTTGTTAACCCGGCAATCTTTTTTTGCGCGGTAAAGATCGTGCCCGCGCCCAAAAAGCCAATGCCGCAAATGACCTGCGCCGATAACCGGCCAAAATTATACGTAACGCGGTCGCTCATGTAGGCGTCCATCGCAATGACTTCCCGAAGAAAACTGCTTTCCATCAGCGCAATGGTGCACGCGCCAAGGCAAACCAGGATATGGGTTCGCATTCCTGCCGGGCGATTCTTGTATTCCCGTTCAATGCCGATAATCGTTCCAACCACAATCGCCAGCCCAATCCGAAGCAAGGTCATTTGCCAAGTCATTCTCCAAACCTCCACAAGAAATGATGTGACATTATACTCCAAATCCCCCAAATTTGCAACAGTCGTTTTATGCCGCAATATTCATTTCTTGCATTTTCCGCAAAAACATCCCGCAAAATAACGGTATGGCAGCCGCGGAATGGTTTCCCCATCGCGTTTCCGGCGAAAGAAGGCATTCCGCCGGTTTTCACAGTTCCCTCCAGGCAGAACCATTGCCCTTATCGCGGCCGGCATTCAAATCCAGCCAACGCGAACCCGCGCGTTCCAAAAATGCGATCAGTTCGCTGCGTCCGCCGACGCCGGCCAGCTGCGCCATGCGCCGAACGCGATACCGCAATGTGTTCACCGGCATCTCCATTTGCTCGGCCAGCAATTCGTATCCCACGCCGTGCAGCAATCCCCGCAGGATTTCCCGATCCATATCATCCAAATGCATCAACAGCGCTTCCAGCGACATCAATCTGCGAACCTCTTCATCCCCATAGAAATCCATAGATGCGCCCGGCAGCGGATTGTCTCTGTTGCCCTGCTTCGCGCGCTCCGGCTCCATGGCAGTGCTGCCCGCGATTTCCAATCTGCATCGCACGCCCGCCGTCATGGAAATTTCCAACTCGCAGCGGCGCAAATATGCATACATTGATACCATCTGTTCCCCCATCGCGTAATAATCCAGCGTCACCGTGGTAATCGAAGGCGAAAAAAGCCGCGCAATTTCCGTGCTTCCAAAGGCCGTCACGTATAAATCTTCCGGGACGCGAATGCCGTCCATGCGCAAATGCCCAATCAGCGATGCTGCCGCAAGATCGTTTACGCAAATCACAGAATCCACCTTGCCCGCACATTCCCGAAACTGCGCGTAACACGCGTTCAATCCGCCGCGATTTTCCAACACCAGCGCGTGGTCTTTTTCCGGAACCTCCGCCAAAAACGTCTGTCGCTTGACGCGATCTGCAAAGGAATCCGCAAAGCAACCATATAGCGCGGTACATGTCTTGCCGCAGCCTTTCAGATATTCCATAAGCCTGCGCATGCCGCCCGCATAATCCATGTGCACCGCGCCGCGGATGCTCCATCCTTCCGGCGGAAGACATCCCGCCAGCAACACGTCTGCATTTTTGCGCTCCATGCTTCTGAGCGCTCCAGACAACCAGGAAGAATACGTTCCCACCAGCGTTACCAGGGGCCGCGCTTTCGGCGACGAATCCGCAAACGCTTCTTCCGGAAAATCATCCGCAGACAGATATTGAATTTCATATTTTTTGCGCGCCGCCGCAGCTTCTATTCCGGCTTGCATTTGCCTGCACCAGATGGAACTTCTGCTGAACGCCGGCTCGATCATGATCGGTATTTTCACAGCCCAATTCCCCCTGGGGATAGGATACTGCCATTTGCGCCGAATGTCAACTTTTCCGGAATCTTTCTCTGATTTTCTGTCTTGTTGCACGGAATTTTCACGGGTATAATGGAGACATCAAAAACTACCATCCGCAAAGGAGGCGGCATTCATGTCTGTCAAAATGACGCGCAAGCGTTTGCCCCTGACCACCTATCCTGCCGGCGCCCCCAATGATCTGCCCTTTTTCCTGGAAAAAAAGGCCTATCAGGGAGCAACGGGACGGGTTTATCCCCTGCCCTGCACCGACCGGCTGTCCAACGACCCCGTAACGCAGGAATACGACGCCGTAACGCTGGAAAACGAATATATTGACGTAACGCTGCTGCCGGAATTGGGCGGCAAAATTCATGGCGCAAAGGCGAAAAAGAGCGGCTATGAGTTCATTTACCAAAATAAGGTCATCAAACCGGCCCTGATCGGTTTGGCGGGACCGTGGGTATCCGGCGGCGTGGAGTTCAACTGGCCCCAACATCACCGGCCTACGACGTTCATGCCCACAGAAGCCAGTTTGCAGGAAAACCCCGACGGTTCCAAGACCTGTTGGATGGGCGAAGCGGAACCTTTCCATCGCATGCGCGGCATGGTAGGCATTACCGTGCGCCCGGGAAGTTCCGTGGTGGAAGCCACCGCCGTGGTATACAATCGCACGGACGCGCCTCTGCCCTTCATGTGGTGGAACAACCTCGCCGTGCGCGTGCATTCCCAATATAAGGCGATGTTCCCGCCGGATGTGGAATGGGCAGTGGATCACGACCGCCGGGCTGTCATCTCCTTCCCGGTCATGAAGGGTGTGTTTCACACGGCCCGTCCCTTCGATTACAAAGACGGCATCGACGCCACATGGTTTTCCAACATCAAGCTGCCCACTTCCGTCATGATCGCCCGCGGCCAAAGCCAGATGGATTTCCTGGGCGGATATGACTACGCGGCCAACGCCGGCACCATTACGGTATCCGACCATTATTATTCTACGGGCAAAAAGATGTGGACATGGGGCGATTGCGATTTCGGCCGTGCCTGGTGTCAAAACCTGACGGACAATGAGGATCGTTACATTGAACTGATGACGGGCGTATACACCGACAATCAGCCGGATTTCACCTATATTCTGCCCGGCGAAATGAAGACGTTCTCCCAAGTGTGGTATCCCGTACACGGCATCGGCGAAGTAAAGAACGCCACCCGAGAGGCCGCATTGTCCCTGCGCCTGGAAAGCGGCAACGTGACGGTGGGCGCCGTGGTGACCTCTCCCCGAAGCAACTGCCGCCTGACGCTCCGCGCCAAAGGCGCCATCCTCCTGGACCGCACATGCGATTTGGATCCGGATACGTTCTGCCTGGAGACTCTGCCGGTTCCCGGCGATATTGCCGAAACCGATCTTCTGGCACAACTGCTGGACGAAAACGGCGTCTGCCTTGTGGCATATCAGCCCCGGGAAAAGGGCCTGCGCACGCCGCCCAAGGCGCGTCCCATTCCGCCCAGACCCCGAGAAGTCGCCAGCGTGGAAGAACTGTACTTGCACGGCGCGCATCTGGAGCAATACAAGCATCACACATACGATCCCGAAGATTATTATCGCGAAGCATTGCGCCGGGAGCCGGAAGATTTGCGCTGCAATCATGCGATGGGCCGTCTGATGATGGAGAAGGGGGATTTTGTTTCCGCCAGGGCATATCTAACCCGTGCCATCGCCCGGTTAAAGATGCGCAACGACAACCCCGCCGATCCCCAGCCCATCTACGACATGGCGCGACTGGAGCGTTTGCAGGGCAACCTGGAGGCCGCCAAAGCGCTGTTTTACGACGCATCCTGGCAAATGGGATTCCGCAGCGCATGCTTTTATGAAATCGCCTGCATTGACTGCATTCAGGAAAACGCCGCCCATGCCGAGGAAATGCTGCGTCAATGCCTCATCACCAACGCGCATCACTTTGCCGCGCGCACGCTGCTGGGGCTGCTCACCAAAGACGCCTCTCAGATGGAATATGTGCTGAATCTGGCGCCCCAGGATGGATACGCACGCTTTGCCCTGTGGCTGTTGGGCAAGGGAGACACTCCGGAATTCCTGTTGCACCGTCCGGAAGATGTCATCGACGTGGCGCTGGATCTGGCGCATGCCGGACGAAAGGCGGACGCAATTGCCGTGCTGAATGCCTGCAAACGTCCGTCGCAGATGGTCTTGTATCATCGCGCGCACCTGCAGGGAACGCAGCCGGAGCACATGGACATCACGTTGTGCTTCCCCAATCGCCTGGAAGACATCGCCGTGCTTCAAGGAGACGACTGGCAGAGCGCATACCTGCTGGGCTGCCTGTACTATGACCGCATGAACTACGCTGCCGCCATTGCCGCATGGGAGGAAAGCGCTCGCCGCAATCCCAGCCATGCATACACCTGGCGAAATCTGGCGCAGGCGTATTTTGATCACGCAAGCCGTCCTCAGGACGCGAAAGAGGCGCTGGAACGCGCCCTGTCTCTGGCCCCGAACAACCCCAGAATCCTGTACGAGCTTGTGCAATTGTACAAGAACCTGTCTCTGTCCGTGGAGGAACGCGTGGCGCTCATCGAATCCCACGGGGAACTGGCGTCTCAGCGGGACGATCTCTACCTGGATTACATTATCCTGCTGACCCAGCAGAATCGTCTGCAAGACGCCCGGAAACTTCTGAACGCCAAGCGATTCAATATTTACGAAGGCGGCGAAGGCAAACTTACCCGTCACCACGGATGGCTGTACACGCTTCTGGGACGGGAATGCCATCTGCGGGGCGAATTGGACAGCGCGCTTGCCTGGTATCAGGCCGCGCTGGTATATCCCGCCAACTACGGCGAAGGCCGCCATTACAGCGCCCAGGAGGGAAATATTTATTACTATACCGGCCTGCTGCTGCAGGATATGAACCGGGAAGAGGACGCCCGCGCCGCCTTTGAAAAGGCCGCCGGCCAACCCAATCAGGTCACGGAAATCAGCTATTTCGCAGCCCTTTCCCACCGCGCGCTGGGCCGGGAGGACGATTGCCGCGCAATGTTGGAAGAAATGCTGCGTGCCGCGGACACCAAACTTGCAAACGCGGACCTCTACGGATACTTTGGCGTTGGCACTCCGGCGCCGCTGCCCTTTGAACTGGATGTGCGCCGCGCCAACCAAACCGAAGCCTATCTGCTGCGGGCGTTGGCTCTGCGGGGCCTGGGTGACGAAGCCGCCTCCCGACAGGCCGTGGCGGAAATCACCGCCTTGGATCCCTATAACATGAAGCTTTGCTTCCTGCGCAAGTTGGAAGTCTTGTGATCCCATCTTGAAGCCGCGACAGGGCATGTTTTTGCCCTGTCCGGCCTTCTC
>JAQXRL010000398.1 GCA_029218505.1 Eubacteriales bacterium
AATTCCTGCACAAAGGTGGGAATGCCGGACACATCTTCGGAAAGTTGGCATCGAAACGTCAGATCCAGGATGGATTTCATGGTGGGAAGCGGCTCTTTTGCCGTAGAGAAGATGTTGTAAACGTGGCTGGTGTGCATGTCACAGGTGTCCCGAACAATTTCGAGGCTGTCGATGGCGTGTTTGTCGGAAGACAAATCCATGCCGGAGATTACCGGCCGCGTGGGGTCGTTGGCACGAATGGCGTCGGCAATGGCAGAACACCATACGTAAAAATCATCCGGATCAAAGCCGGGCGTATTGGCCATGTTGTTGACTTCGTTGCCCAAATCCCAGCCGACGATGCACGGCCGGTTGCGAAATCTTTGCACGAAATACCGCACGAAGCGCAGCTGCCATTTCAGAACGGTGGGGTCGCTGAGGCGATGTCTCCCGGCAAAGGCCGGCGGCGCGAATTCCCGAAAGGACATGTGCCCGGTAATCAGGCCAACCACAAGTTTCAAGCCGTATTTCTCCGCCGTATTGCAGAAATGTTCGAATTTTTGGCACGCTTCTTCGCTGACGCCAGCTCTTCCGGCAGGCGTGTCCGGCAGAGGATCTTCGCCGAATCGATATTCATATGGCGTTTGCGATGTGGTGTACAGCGCGGTCAACGGTTGAAAATCTGCCCACATGGGAAATACGCGCAAATGGGTGATGCCCGCGGAACACATTGCCGCCATATCCGCATCCACCGATTCGCCGTCGTAGTCCCGCCACATGTTGGTGGCGTTTTTACTGCCCCAATAATTGATGCCGGTGAAAAAATGATCCAGGAATGCTTCCGTATGCATGGATGTATCCTCCCATTGACTTTTTTTCAGATGCCATATACAATTATAGGAGAGAACGACCGGGAAAAATTGCACTTTTTTCGCGGATATATTGCGTTTTTTCACGAAAAGAGGAGAACATATGCAGGACGCGCGCGGGGAAATCACATGCCTGAATCTTCAACAAACGGGGGAAAGCGGATTGATCGTTTCACGGGGAAACGTGTTTTGCTTTCCCACCCATACCCATGTGTATTATGAAATGACGTTATATGAGCCCTTTGACGGCGGCGTTACGGTGAATCAGTACGATATTGCCATGGACCGGCACAGCGTGGTGCTGGTAACGCCATCGGATTTTCATCGGATTCGGGCGGCGGAGGACTGCGATGCCGGGTTTATCAAGGTTGCCTTCGATGAAGAAATTTTGCTGCCTGCCGTCAAGGCCAGGCTGTCTGCACCCATGCTGCTGCGCGATGGGGCTCCAGGCAGCCTTTCCTGGCATTTGTTTCATGAATTATTGTCGTCGCATGTTCAGGAGGATGCGGTGGTATTGGTAAACGCCGCCATCGTAACGTTGCTTCAGCATGGCGAATCCCTGGAGCAGGGGCGGGGAGAGCGCATCCAGGCATGGGTCTTGCGGGCAGTGAGCAGCATGAACCAGCGCTTTTCGGAAAACATTGCCCTGACGGATATCGCGGCGGAACTTTCCGTGTCGCCGCAATATCTGTCTCAGATTTTTTCCCGCACCATGGGCGTCTCTTTTCGTGAATATCTCAGCGGACTGCGCCTGCGCAGGGCGGCGGAACTTTTGCGGGAAAGCGATTTGCGCGTTACGGAGGTTTGTTATCAATGCGGATACCGAAATCTTTCCCATTTTTTGCGCAGCTTCAAGCGGCGTTATGGCGTTTCGCCGTTGCGATACAGAGCGGGGCAGGGGAATGAAAACGACCGCCTTTCCCGATGAAAGGCGGCCGTTCCGTCAGGTTTTCGGGCGGAAGTCCTCGAAAATTGCGCCGTCGCCGCGCAGAAACACTTTGTTCAGCAAATCTTCGCTGCGCACCGTCCAGGCCATCATGGGCGTCCGGAAGATTGCGCGTTGCAGAACCGGCGCCAAAAAGGACACGTTTGCGTTATACGCAATAAAATCCGGCCTGGAGATGACGTTTGTCAGCAAGTTGGACAGGCAAAAAGAGAGCAGAAAACCATGGCTTTTTTGCACTTCCTTTTCGCATGTGGTCAACTGACCGCGAAGCACCTCCGGCGCGTGCTTGCGAAACCATCGAAGACATTTGGGATTGAAGGATTCTATGATATATTCTCCCGGATAGGTTTTCAACCGCTGATAGACCGCTTGAGACAGGCCGTCCATATCCGGTACGTTTTTCAACTCCACCAATAGGGGAACCCGACCGTTGACCACCAGCAATGCTTCGTCAAAGGTGGGAATTCGTTCGCCGGTTTCCCGAATGACAACGCTGCGCAGTTCGTCCAGCGTCAGTTGGTCCACGTTGGCGTTCATGCCGCACAGGCGCTTCAGGGAATCGTCGTGGAATACCACCAGACGGCGGTCCTTGGTAAAACGTACGTCCAATTCAATGCCGTAACCTTGTTTGCACGCCAAAGAAAACGCCTTTAGGCAGTTTTCCGCTGCGCCGTAGTTTGAACCGTGCAATCCGCGATGGGCAAACGCCTTCTCACGATATTGACGCGCCCGGCTGCATTTCGGGCTGGGGGCAATCAGAAACAGTACAAGCAGAAGAAACGCCAGAATCAGCCAAAAGATGATCATAATGCATCCTCCATGTCAAAGTGTTCCAAAACATTCTTGGGTGTTTCCGGGCGGCTGTCGCCATGTTTGACGAAGAACATGGTGAAAAACGCGCAGCCTGCCATGATGGCGGCGTAGGGAAATAACGTATGGTATCCCACGTGTTCCAACAGCCACCCGGATATCACGGGCGTAATGATTTGCGCGGCCATGGAGAACGCGTAATAATATCCGGTATATTTCCCGACATCTCCGGTTTTGCTGATTTCCACCACCATCGGATAGGAGTTTACATTGATGGCGGCCCAGGCGCAGCCAATCAGCGCGAATCCCGCGTATACCCAGCCTTCCAGGACGGTAACAACGCTGCCCAGGGAAAAGCACGCCGTCAGCACGCACACGCCCGCCAAAATGACGGGTTTGCGGCCAACCTTGGTGGAGAGAATGCCGATTGGAATGTAGGAGACGATGGCGCCCAGCATCGCAATGGTCATCAAAATGGCGGCGCCGTTGTCCGGTCCCAGCATTTCGGCGAAGTATTTGGAATAGCTCGTTTCCACGGCGTTGTATCCCATGTACCACAGAAATACAGAAGACAGAATCAGAAGAAGGCTGCGCCGAACCGCGGAAGGCAGCTTTTGGCCGGAAACGGAATCTTGCTGCGGTTCTGGCGGCATTTGCTGGCGAAGTTTGTTTTCGTTGACCAGGAAAAACAGCAGGAGCACGGACAATACCATCAAACCGGCGACGGAGAGAAAGATGGGGCCGTAATCCGCGCGCCCGGTTTCGTCGGCATGCACCAGCAGCGTATACAGAATCAGCGCGGCAATTCCGCCAAAGGCGCCCATAAGATTGATGATGGCGTTGGCTTTGGAACGAAATGGCTTTGGCGTAACATCCGGCATCAGAGCCACCGCAGGAGAGCGATATGTTCCCATGGCAATGAGCAACAAGCCCAGTGCGATAAAAAAGCCGATGAAATTTTGCGTGCGGTCAAAAAACGGCAAGAACAACATCAGCACAACGGACATGGCCGTGCCGGCCAGAATAAAGGGCATTCTGCGGCCGATGCGGGTAGAGGTTCTGTCGGAAAGCGAGCCAAACAAAGGCAGGAGGAACAGCGCCAGAATGTTGTCCATGGCCATTACCCAACCGGATGCGGCGTCGCCAATAGAAAACGTGTATTTCAAAATTAAGGGCACGGCATAGTTATATAGCTGCCAGAAGGCACAGATCGAAAAAAATGCAAAACCCACCAGAATCGTGTTTTTGCTGCTATACTTCATGTTTCCACGCCCTTCGCTGAATTTTTATCGTGCGCACCCGAAAAAAGGATTGTGCATGCAGCTTGCAGAATTTCAGCCGCCGCCGTCAAATCCCTCC
>JAQXRL010000399.1 GCA_029218505.1 Eubacteriales bacterium
CTACATCCGATACGAGGTGTTGTATGCGCATGTGCTGGAGCGTCTACAGGGATGGATTGAACTGGCTCAACAGGACGAAGAAGCGCTTCTGCAGACGATTATGAAGTCACGTGATCAAGCGAAGCAAGCAGAGCGCAAGAAGCTGGCAACCGAATACCGGAAATCAGAGAAGCGTCGCGCAGAGATTGACAATCTGTTTGCACGGATGTACGAGGACTGGTCTGCGGGACGCATTACGGAGCATAACTTCAATATGCTGTCCCAGAAGTATCAGAACGAACAGCTGATCCTCGAAGAGAAGCTCGAAGCCATGAAAACAGAGCTGGATTCTATTCAAGACTCCGAAGCGGATGCCAGAAACTGGATTGATCTGGTCCGACAATACAACCATCCCACCGAACTTACCGCCGAACTGCTCAACGCACTGATAGACAGAATCTACATCTACGAAGCCACCTACGACGAAGACGGCAACAAACTCCAGAAAATTGAGATCCACTATAAGTTTATTGGAAACGTTGCCTGATTCACAAAATCCATATCTTTAAGTATGGGAGACGGGATTGTCCGTTCCGGACGCGGATATGCTGGTGGCGATATCAGAGACGCTGGAAACACCCGTAAGCACGTTGCTGGGAGAAACTGTTCCGGAACCGAAGGCGGATGACTTGAGAGCGATTTCCGAAAAACTGGAGAGGATCAATTTGCAGCTCGCACAGAGGAAAAACGCGAGACAAAAAACGATTCATTGGATGTTTTTCGCATTGTGTGCGGTCATCGTCATCCTGTTTGCGGCCGTCATTGCCTTCAATAGTCCTTACTTGGGTTGGGACTATCGGGACCCAGAAATCGCCGTTGCAGGAGCGGCGCTTCACGCATTTGAATGGCTGTTTATCAGACTGGCGCCGATAGCCATGATCGGGGCGATTGCCGGTTTTTTCCTGACGCGGAAGAAAGGATAAACCGGTTTTCCTGATGGGATCGGTTTGGACTTCAACATCGGGAGCAGTGCGCCCAGGGGGACTTCATTCTCTGTCAGCAGAAGAAAACCGCATGATTGCGTCACGACCGGAGGCTGCATCCCTTTGCGCCGAGAAAGCGGTTCTTCCCTGCGGACGGCAAGGCAGAATATCCACAGAAAAGATCCTCCGTATGATCGCAACATGCGGAGGATCAACTGTTGTGCGCCGAAAAGGCGTTATACCTCCTCCAGTTGAACTGGAGGGCATGAGGAAAAAGCTATTGCAAAAGGCATGGAGCCACATTGAAGCTGTGACTGCCCAGACGGTCGAAAAACCCAGGGAGAGCATGAGCGGGCTTGGGACCACTCGAATGCCAATCGTGGCCGGCGGCGTGAACGGCGGCCACGGGCGCGGATTCTTCCCTGGGAAAATCTGGAGGCAGTGGAGCTTGCTTTCCCGTCCACCAGCTTGTCAAAAGGCTTTTTGGACAAGCAGTGGAGCCACATCGAAGCTGTGACTCCACTGGGAATGGCGAGATCTCGATCTTGTACAAGATAGAATAGCATGAAGTGCGAATCCCGCAAAAGGGGATTTGGAAAGCAAGCGTGTGATTGACAATCCTCTTGATGCCTTCTTTCGAGGGCGGCCACAAGAGTTTTGTCTGATAGGGCTTGGTCAAATCGCCTGTTCAACGGGTGCTTATGACTTTGACAGGCGACGCCCGACTGCCATGGCCGGCAGAGCGTTATTTCGCGATGGGTTTGGAGGAGGAATCGCGAAGCCGGAAACGATGAGCACATCGCGCTGAGATCGTGGTTCGAAAATACAGACCCCACCCCAACACCTCCCGAAAGCGAGCCCGCCAATAGCTGCTGCGGCGAACCGGAGACGGCGTAGGCAATCCCTGAGCGGAGATTCCCATGTCCCGGGCAATGCGCAGAGCGCGGGCGATATGGTAGTCGCTGGTGATCAGGAGGACCGTGGCAAAGCCGTGCGATTCCAGGATTGCCTTTGCGTTCCGCAGGTTTTCCCGCGTGTCCCGGGAGGAATCTTCCGTCAGGATGCGCGCCGCAGGAATGCCGCGGGCCGTGAGGGCGCTTGCCATGGCTTGCGCTTCCGTGACGCCGCCGTAATCCTCTCCACGGCCTCCGCAAACGAGAATGTGCCCGATCAAGCCGTTGCCGTAGGCCTGCGCGGCGGCCTGTACGCGGTTTTGCAGCGTCGTGGTCATGCTGCCATCGGGACGCAGTTTTGCGCCCAGTACAATGCCGCAGTCCGCCTTGCCGGGCTTTCGCGGTTTTCGCGCGGAAATGCATACCATTGCCAGCGCCGCAAGCCATGCTGCCATGCCCGCAGACAGCATTCCCAGGAAAATCCAAAGCCACAGCATTTTATTCCGCCAGGAAGGAGGCAATGGCCTCCATATTTTTGGTGCGGTTGGGTACCAGCACCGCCATGCCGGAAACGGTTTTGCTGGAATAGCCGCCGTCAATGGGGATGCGCAGCTGCGAAATCTCAGCTTCCTTCATGGCCAGAATCATGGGCGCCATGGTGGCCATATCCTGCACGGTCATGTTGGTGTATACGTTTTCGAAATTGGCGGCGGCAAGGCCGATCAGCTCCAGCAGCGGCATGTTGCTGAGTTTTTCAAAAATTTTGACCAGAACCTCCCGCTGGCGTGCCGTGCGGCCAAAATCCCCGTCCTTGGTGCCGTAGCGATAACGGGCATAGGCCTGCGCCTGCTTGCCGGTCATCAGCACGTCGCCCCATTCGGTCAGCAGTCCGTCGTTTTTGTCGATGCCCAACACCAGGTTGTCCTGACGGATTACGGCGTTGATGCGCTTCATATAATATTCGCTTTCCACCGTCAGCGTCAGGCCGCCCAGCTGATCGATCAGATTGGCCAGCATGGAGAAATTTACCGCCACATATGCGTCAATATGAACGCCGAAATTGGCTTCAATGGTCTCCATCAAAAGTTCTGCGCCGCCATAAAAATAAGCGGAATTCAGGCGATTGTTTTTTCTTCCGGGGATTTCCACGTATAAATCCCGCATCAGGCTGATCATTTTAATGGAGTTGTTTTCCGGGTTCACGCTGAGAATCACCATGGTGTCTGTGCGCCCGGTGGACTCGCCGGGCCGGGCGTCGATGCCCAGCACCAGAATATGTTTATATGCGTTCACCAGCTCCAGGGATTCACGCAAACTTTCGCGATCTTCGATGGCCTCCAGTGCAATTTCCGCGTTCGGTTCGGCATCATCCGTTTCACACAGCGCGGGAATGCCCATGGCAATTGCCAGCACCAGAATCAACATAAGTCTGCCAAGCCAAACTGTCCTTTTGTTCATTTTTTACCCTTTCCGCGTTCCTCAGAAATCCAGCGAGCGAATGTGTCTGCCGTAACAGAGCGCTTTCACGTGGGTGCCGGGTTCGGGCAGCGCGCCCAGTTTTCCGGCGTTGATGTAGAGGATACGCTCATCCTGTTCATCGTCCAAAAACATGTACACGGGAAGCACCCGCGCGCCATCCTGTATTTCCTGCGCATCGCCCAAATGCTCAAATGTGCCTTCCATACAGCGGCTCAAACCGTTTTTCATGTCCCGCAAAAAGTTGTAATAGCGGATATGCGGCCACAAATACATGCACCATACGAAGCAGCAGACGATAAAAATCAACGCGGCCGCGCCATACACCAACAGGCGCATTCCGATTTTGATGCCCACGACGTAAAGGGCGATTGCCGCGATGAGCGCGGGAATGCCAAAGAGCAGATCCTGCTTGATTTTCGCTTTGGCCTGAACAATGTCTTGTTCCGTATACATGGCATTTCCTCCTGTTTCTTCATGAAGATATCTTTGCGCGTGAAAGACGATGCTTTCGCTTCAACCGTGGGAGCGGTTTCCGGTCTTTATTATAACATGGGATTTTGCGCTGCGGATTGCGCAAGGCGCCGTTTCAGAAAAAATCATGAAAAAGCCACTGTTTCGCTCCCGAAATGCAACAAGCCGAAAAGCTCCGGCCGGTGGAAATCCGGCTTAGGCGTGGAAATCGGGTTCCAAACGCCATGGTGCGTGTGAATGCTGCTGTCGCAGGCGAAGAAATTTCCGCGCATTTCCATTCCCGGTTCCAGGCGTTCCAGGCCAAATTCCCGGCGAAGAAAATCCATGGGCAGCGTGAAGGAGACGCCCCACCAATGGCCGTCATGCCCGCTGGCGCGGGGATTCATGCCGTCCGGGACGGCGTTCGGATGCCGGCGATCATATCTCCCTGCCCCGATGCCAAGATGTACGGTGCCGATGGCGTTCATTTCTACGTTCACGTAGTCTGCGTTGGAGCCGGGACAGGGCGTCAAAAACGCTTCCAGGCAACTGTCCAGGTAAACATCTCCGCAGAAACGGGTTTCCACGGCGCGAATGGTCTGTTCCCGGGCGCACAAAAGCCCGTGCAGACCGTTTTCGTTGTAAAAAAGATATGCCCGAGCCTCCGGCGTGTAATTGCCTTCTGCCGCTGCCCAAGGATACAGCGAAATGGGTGCGAAAACCGCGCCCGGCAGCAGTGCGTCAGGGTCGATTACCTTTCCCGTAATGTCCGGCAGTTCGCCTTTCAGGCGCAGCAGAGTGTATTCAGCCATGGTTTTCATCCTTTCGAATCTGTTCTATGTAAGCATATGATAACACGTTTACGCCATGGGTTCAAGCGGAATTTCCTGTTATGATGATATAGACGTTTTTTTTCGGGGAAGGTTCAATTTTGCGCAAACATTGCGGAGGCTTGCCGGAATGGGACGAATCTGTTATAATAGAAAAATGGAGGTGATCCAAAAGATGAAGCGTGCGCTGGTTTTCAGCGGCGGCGGTTCCAGGGGCGCATATGAAATCGGCGCCTGGAAGGCATTGGATGAAATGGGAATCCGGTTTCAGAGCGTATACGGCGCGTCCATCGGCGCAATCAATGCGGCGCTGGTGGCCCAAGGCGACGTAGACGTGGCGGTGCGCCTGTGGGATAACATCACTTTGTCTCAGGTGGTCGCCACCGAGAACGCGGAAAATTTCTCCATTGGCAGCATGATTTCCTCCAAGCGCGATATTTTGCCGTTTTTGTTGGAAAACGCCAGAAACCTGCGGGTGGATGTGCGGCCTTTGGAAAGCATGATCCAGGAATCCATTCTGGAGGGACGCGTTCGCGCTTCTGGTCTGGATCTGAACGTTACGACGGTGCGCGTGCCTTCCATGACGCCGGTGCAGATTTCCATTGGAGATATGCGCCCGGGCAGTCTGACGGACTGGCTGATGGCTTCTTCCGCTTGCTTTCCGGTGTTCCCGCTGCGAACCATCGATGGAATGCGCTATATGGACGGCGGGTTTTACGACAATCTGCCCGTGGACAAGGCCATTCAGGATGGGGCGGAGGAAATTGTGTGCGTGGATATTCATCCGGATTTTACCCATCCGGAATTGGAACGGATGCCGTCCTTGACGGTGATCAAGCCCTTGCATGCTTTGTGCGGTTTTTTGGATTTTGATCCAAAACTGCTTCGCCGCAGCCGGCTGATGGGATATTTTGACACCATGAAGCGATATGGACGCATGGATGGCGTGCGATATACGTTTTTCCCGGCTTCTTCGCTGCGCGTGGCGTTGCCGGCCAGGCGGTATCTGGAACGGATTGCACGGTTTGATACCGCCGCCATTTCGCGCATGGGCTTTTTGAAGGGACAGCAAAGCGTGGTTGCGCCATTGCTTTCGGCCATTGAAGAAGACTTGCCTGCGGGCAGATATGACGAAAAAACCGCGTTGCTTCGGGGATTGGAACTGGCTGCCAGGATTTGGGGATTCCGGGAAGACGCGTTGTATCAGCCAGGCGAGCTAACGAGGCAAATTGCGGCAATGGCGGAACGGGATGGCGCGTTTGATGTTTCGCTTTCCGAACGCGCGATCAACGAAATCGCGTCCAAAGGCGCTCCGGCGCTTGCAGGATATGTGTATCGGCAGTTCCTGCGGGAGGGCGATGTGCCGGAACATGCGGTGAAGGCGTTGGCGGAGCACCCTGCAGAGACCGCTGCGGCCCTATATCTTCTCTGCGCAAAAAACGATATCTGGGAATCTATTGCGGGCTAAGTGAATAAAACAGGCAAAAATTGCCGACGATATACGCGAAAACTTCCAATGGACGAGGAGGGAACGCGTTGATTCGTCGGCTTTTTTGCGTGTTTTTGACGCTTGTCGTGTTTTGCGGAACTGCCAGTGCGAACCAGGAGGAGTATTCCCAAAATTTTGTACGCCTGCACGTGGTAGCTCAGGACGATTCCAAGGAAGCCCAGGCCGTAAAGCTTGCCGTTCGGGATGCGTGCCTGGCGTGCGCCAGAGAATGGATGGCGGATTGCCGGGACGCGGAAGAAGCATATGAAACGCTTCAACAGAACCTGGAGGCGTTCCGGGAAGCGGCTTCTCAAGCGGCGCAGGACATGCATTATTCGGGGGAAATTACGGTGGAAACGGGTGTGTTTGACTTCCCGGATAGAATTTATGGCGAATTGCGGGTGCCTGCAGGGGAATATCGGGCGCTGCGCATTACCTTGGGATCTGGCCAGGGGCACAACTGGTGGTGCGTGCTGTATCCCACGCTGTGCGGGCTGGATGAGGCGGAATATGCCGCCGCGCAAGGAGAAGTTACGTTTTATTCCGCAATCGGTCGCTGGTTAAAACGATTGTTTGGAGGGAATGCGGCATGAAGAGAAGGGATCGTTTGTTGTGCGCTGCAATGGCGCTGGTCATGTGCATCAGTCTGGGCGCCGCCATTGCCGCCGTGGTGCTGGAACGCGGCTCTCAAGGCGCCGATGTCCGCAAGGTGCAAAACCGGTTGATACAATGGGGCTATCTCAGCGGCACCGCAGACGGAATCTATGGCGCGGATACCGAGGCGGCTGTGCGCAAGTTTCAGCGCAACAATGGACTAACGGTGGATGGCAAGGTAGGCCCGCAAACCGCCGCCGCAATGGGCGTTACGCTCTCGGGCAACAGCACGTCTTCTTCCGCCAGTTCTTCCGCCACCATTGTTTCTGCGGATCACCGCCTGCTTTCGAAGCTGGTATACGCCGAAGCGCGGGGAGAAAGCTATAAGGGGCAGGTTGCCGTCGCGGCGGTGGTGTTGAACCGGGTTGCTTCTTCCTCTTTTCCCAACACGATTTCCGGCGTGATTTACCAAAGCGGCGCGTTTTCCTGTGTCAGCAATGGATCCATCAACAACACGCCCAACAGCTCCTGCATTCGGGCCGCATTGGATGCTTTGAATGGATGGGATCCCACGGGCGGGTGTCTGTATTATTATAATCCCAGCAAAACCAGCGATTCCTGGATTCGCACTCGAACGGTAAAGACCGTAATCGGGAGCCATTATTTCGCGGTTTGACGGAGGAAGAGGATATGCACGGAACAACGATACGTTCCCGGGACTGGAGCCGCAGCGCGATTGCCATGTTGGCGGCGCTGCTGGTGGCGGCGGTGGTTTTGATCATTGCCCGCACGGGCGCGGCCACAAGCGCTCAAACCAGGGTGGACGCCATTTACCA
The DNA here is from genome assembly GCA_029218505.1 of Eubacteriales bacterium. Lineage (GTDB taxonomy): Bacteria > Bacillota > Clostridia > Christensenellales > Aristaeellaceae > SUG1456. Next base: position 7,534 of record JAQXRL010000399.1, read on the forward strand.
AAAGGCGTTTTATGAAACATGCGAGCTTACGGAAAGCTTGGCGGTGAATTACGCAAAGCTGATTGTTACGGGAACAAACGCCCAGGCGCAGACGATTTTAAACGATATTAGCCGGCAAGCGCAGGGGGCGCTGTCCAACCTGGCAATGTTGCCTCTGGGCGAAGAGACGGTTTCGGCCACGATAAAATTCGTGAACCAGGCGGGAGATTTTGCGGCGACGCTGTCGCAAAAGTTGGCGGGCGGCGAGGAAATTTCCCAGCAGGACTACGAAACCATGCAGACCATTTCCGGCAGCGCTACCGCTTTTTCTCAAAGCTTGAACCAGCTGATGGTGCGATATGCGGAAGGCGAAGAGGTGTTCACACAATCGGATATGACGGAAACCGGCGCGGAAGAGCTATATCCGCTTACGGGCGCGGCAAGCGATTATCCCACGCTCCTATATGACGGACCGTTTGCCGATGTGGAACGCGGCGGTTCCTATAAGGCGCTGGAGAATCTGTATGTGGTTTCGCAGGAAGAAGCGCAGGCGCAGTTGGCCGCGTTCCTGGGCACGCAGAACGCCATCACATACGAAGGAGAAAGCGATTTGCAGGTAAAGTGTTATGAGTTCAGCGTGAATATGGGAGAATATTCCATCAGCGCCGGCGTTACCCAGCAAGGCGGAAAAGTTTTGTATATGCTTTCCGACGCGCAAATTGCGGAGCCGGTGCTTGGAGAAGAAGAATGTGCGCGCTTGGCACAGGAATTTCTTGCCAGCCGGGGTTACGGCGAGACGGAAATGAGTTATTACAGCCGGTATGGAGGCGTGCTCACGGTAAACTTTGCCTGTGTGGAAGAAGGCGTAGTGCTGTATCCGGATCTGATCAAGGTGCAGGTGGACATGCGGGATGGTTCCGTGATTGGCATGGAGGCGCATGGATATTTGCGCAATCATGTTCTTCGGGCGTTGCCTGCGCCGGAGATATCCAGGGAACAGGCGCTGACCGGGCTTAGTCCAACCCTGAACGCCCAGGATATTCGGCTGTGCGTCATTCCGCAAAACGGGGAAGAGTATCTGTGTTATGAAGTGACGGCCACGTCCTCCATGGGCATGTTCATGGTATACGTGGACGCCATGACCGGCGAGGAACGGGAAATTTTGCAGGTGGTCAATTCGGAAACCGGCACGCTGGTAATGTGACGATATTCGCTTCGGAAGGAGGTGATGAGCATGTCGAATATGGACACTTACGCACGAAGATCTTCGCCTGCGCATAGTATGCAGCAGACTCTGTATGCGGAGCGTGATCAAATGATTGCCCGGGGAGATTTGTACAGCGCGTGCCTGGATCCTGTCGTCGGTTCGGAGCAGGGCGGCATACGGCCCGTGCTCGTCATCCAAAACGATGTGGGAAACAGATACAGCCCCACGGTGATCGTGTGCGCAGTCACGGGGCAGGTAAACAAGGCGCGGCTGCCCACCCACGTGAGCGTTCCTGCCGGCGCAAATGGGTTGCAGAAGGACAGCGTGGTGCTTGCGGAACAAATTCGCACCCTGGACAAGCGGCGTCTGCGGGAACACATCGGAACGTTGACACCGGAATTGATGGAGCAGGTGAGCCAGGCGCTTCGGATATCAATGGGGTTTTAGTCGGCTTGGGATTTCCTTTGGTCCATTCCGCGGAGCGATGAAAGACGCTCCGCGGAGTTTTTGCGTTCGAAAGGGCTTTGGGGACGCGTGTTTGCGGATTGGATGTTCTGCGCGGGGACATCCGGTGCGCAGAAGGAAACGCCCTCACACGGATTTGTGCGAAGGCGTTGGAGTCTTACAAAGCTTTCATGGACAGATGTTTTACATAGGTGCCTTGTTCGCCGCGACTTTCCTCCTGGGATTGAATGAGCAGATAGGACAGGCCGTTGGGGAAGGCTTGGGCGGCGTCCAGGTGGACGAAAGGCGCGCCGTCCAACAGAATCTGGCATTGGCAGACATTCCACCGCAAGGTGAGCCGGAACCATGTTTTCTTGGGAACCGGCGCGGCGTCCAAGTTGTAGTGATATGGAGACAGCTTGCCTGCCGTGGCGTCGCAAGGGTTGAACCAACGATCCGTCAGGGTGACGGAAACGCCTTCGCCTTCCGTGCGCAGCAGAATTTCCGCCTGTCCTGCCATGGCGGCGGGAAAATTCCAGGCAACGCCCTGCATTTGCCGGAACAGCAAGGGATCCGGATTGGCGCGGATATACAGCGCTTCTTCGAAATTGCCGTCCGGATCGGGCATTAGCAGCGCGCCGTTTGTGCGGTTCCAGGCGCAGTGTCCCGAACGAACGCGGAGATTTCCGGAAACGCTCTTCAGATAGACCTGGGTGCTTACGTTCAGCAGACCTTCGTGGAAATCTTCTTCCCGACCGTTTTCCAACAGCCATTTGGGATCGAACACCAGCAGCTTGCGGGAATGGGCGTGCTGTCCGCAGGCGAGCAGGACTTTCCCATAAGGCAGCTCAAGAGCCTGGAATTGGTGCACGCTCTTGTCCAAACAGCCCGCGTTTCCGCCGCGCGTGCGGAAATCCGACGCATTTCGAATGGGATTGAGCAGCAGCTCCCGGAAACCTTTCCAGCTTGCGCCGTCGTCATAGGAAATGGCGCAATGGTTTGCGTCCCGGTTGGTGAACACATCCTCGCCGGCCAGTCCGGAAATTTCCCCTGCGTTCAGGGGCGGCCAAATCTTGGTCTTGTCCAATTCCGGCAGGGGCTGTGTGTTGCACCAGAAGGTAAGAATTTCTCCGCCGGACATCTTTAGCATGGTGGGCATGGTGAGCGTCCCATGGAAAACGGAAGGCTTGGGCGAGGTCCAGGTTTCGCCGCCGTCAAAGGATTCGTATTGATAATGATAATCCTGAGACGTGCGCGCCAGCATCAACAGACTGCCATCCTCGCGTTCCACAATGGTAGCTTCGCAGGCGCCGTTTTGCCAACGATATCCCTGATGCGGCCAGGCAATTTCGTGCATGGGCGCGCTTTCCAGACAGGACACGCTCCATGTCTCGCCGTCGTCATCCGTGCGGGCGACGACGGGACGCATGGGCGTTTCATGCAGATTTGCGCAGATGAGAATGCGCTTTCTGTGGCGCAGGGCCAGGGGATAGCGCGGACAGCGCACATCCAGGTCGGAAATCTTTACCCAGGAAACCGAGCCGCCGGGACCTTCATCGGACAATACGGCTTGCCAGCCATGGGCGCCGGCCGGAGGCGTTGGCATTTCCGCGCCTTGAAAGCCGCCTTCGCCTTCTACATAATACGAGGAAATCCAGCGCCCCGAATCGGGATTGCGCAGCGCGGAACACATCCGGGATTTGTCCGGAACGGAAAATTCCTTCCAACTGAGGCCGCCGTCCCGGGAGGAGAGGTATACGCGCTCCTCTTCATGGTGGCCATAGCAGCGGATTTCCCCGTCCGGCATCATGCACATGTCCATCCAGGCATTGGATGGGGGAACGGCTACCACGCGCGGCGCGTAAACCGATTGCAGCCTTTGCTGATCTTCCGGAGACATGGATTGTGCCAAGGCTTGCAGGGAAGCATTCATGTTCATTCATCCTTTCAGCATTGCGTTATCCCTTTAGAGAGCCGATCATGACGCCTTTGACAAAGTTTTTCTGTACGAAAGGATATGCAATCATGGCCGGCAGCGCCGACACCACGATTACGCCGTACTTGATGACCTCGCCCAGGCGCTGCTGTGCCATCAGCGTTTCCGGGTCGCTGCCGGATTCCAGGGTGGCTTCCGTGGTGAGCAAAATACCACGCAGCACCAATTGCAGCGGATAGAGCTTGGCGTTGGTAAGATAGATCATTGCGTTGAAATAAGCGTTCCATTGGCCTACGCCGTAATACAGCGCCATGACGGCCAGAATGGCCTTGGACAGGGGCAGCGCAATGCGAAACAGATACGTAAAATGGGTGCAGCCATCCAAAAAAGCTGCTTCCCGCAGTTCTCCGGGAATGCTGGTTTTGATATACGTGCGGGTGATGATGATGTTTGTCACCGAAGCCGCGCCGGGAATGATGCAGGCCAGGGGCGTATTCAGCAGCCCCAAGCCTTTCACCACGAAATACGTGGGAATTAAGCCGCCGGAGAAAAACATGGTAAACAGCAGAAACTTGGAAAAGAATTTTCCCGCATAGAAGTCGGATTGCGCCAGGGGATATGCGGCGGAAATGGTGAGCACCAGGCCCAGCGCCACGCTGCCGGCAGTGTAGCAAATGCTGTTGATATACCCTGTGATGATGTCGCTGTAGGTCATGATTTTCTTGTAACCATCCAGGCAAAAGCCGACGGGCCACAGAAGAACGTCGCCGTTCCATACCGCGGATGGCTCGCTGAAGGACGCAATGACCACAAAATACAGTGGATACAGAAAGACCAGCAGCAAAATAATGCAGATGATGAGGTTTACCGCGTCAAATACGTTGTCGGCGCGGCATTGCCGCATGCCTGTTTTCTTCATGGATTGTTCCTCCCTTTACCACAGGCTGTTATCGCTGATTTTGCGGGCAATGGTGTTTACCAGCACCAGCAGCACCAGGTTCACCACGGAGTTAAACAGGCCGATGGCCGCCGAATAGCTGAAATCGGAATTGATCAGACCCATTTTGTACACATACGTGGAAATGATCTCCGAGGCCGAGAGGTTTAGCGGATTTTGCATCAGATAAATTTTTTCATAACCTACGGACATAATGGAGCCGCAGTTCAAAATCAGCATAATGACCATGGTGGGCGCGATCGACGGAAGATCAATATAGAGAATGCGCTGCATTTTTGTAGCGCCGTCAATGTAGGCAGCTTCATGCATGGAAACATCGATGCCAGCCAGCACGGAAAAATAGATGACGCTGCCCCAGCCCATTCCCTGCCAGATTCCCGACAGCACATAAATCCACACAAAGCTGGTGGGACTGATCAGCAAGTTGGTGTATGGCAGGCCGAGGCGCCGGGCAACGGCGCTGACGAGGCCCTGGTTGGAGAACATGATGGTAATCATGCCCACGATGGCCACGGTGGAAACAAAATGAGGCGCATAAGAGATCATTTGCAGGGACTTTTGAAAGCGCTTAAAGCGCAATTCATTAATCAGAAGCGCCAGAATAACCGGGCACGGAAAGCCCAGCACCAAAGATAGCAGACTGATTTTTAAGGTGTTCAAAATGACCGTTGTGCTGTTATAGGAGCGAAAAAAACGCTCAAAATGGTACATTCCCCACCATTCGCTGCCCCAGATTCCCCGGGCAGGAAGATAATTTCGGAACGCGATTTGCACGCCATACATGGGCAGATAGTGGAAAATTATGAAGTATGCCAGGGCGGGAAGAAAGATGATGTATAGCTGATAATTGCGCCGGAGATCCTCTTTCAGGTTTCGTCCCACGTTTTTGAAGGCTGCCACGGCGTTTTCACCCCTTTTTGCGATTCTTGAATGGATATTTTCTCCCTTCGGAGCGGGTTTGCCATTGAGAAGCGCGCCGAACGCGATTGTCCGGCGCGCCGCAACAGGCTTTTAGCCTTCCAGACCCTTTTGCATGATGTCCAGCATATCCTTCAGACGCATCGCTTCCAGGGTTTTGCAATACTCGTCCCATTCCGCTTCGACGTCTTTCGTTCCCACGATGAATTCCGCCATGGAGGCATCCACATAGGACGTGATGTCCGCCGCGATGGTGTCCAGTTCCTTTTGGGTGCGGTCATCATAGGTGACGGTGGGATAACGGTCCACAAACGCTTCGGGGTTGGACAGCGCCATTTGGCCGTTGAAGGTGTTGAACCACTGCTCATCCTTGTTGGAGGTCATCAGCCAGGCTTCCGGGAACGCCGCTGCCAGGCCGCCGCCGGGCTGCAGGGATGCGCGGGCGCGCAGGGTGGCGGATTCCTCGCCGTCCTTCAGCAGGAAGTCCCAGGTGCCGTCTTCGTTCCAATCCCAGTCCTGTCCTTCAATGCCCATCCAGGCCAGCCGTCCGCCTTCTTCCGTATAGAAGTAGTCCAGCAGTTCGCAGGCCTTTTCGATGTTCTTGCAGCCGGAGGTAATGATGCCGGTGTAGACATAGCCGGCCACGCGGCGGGTCCACAGGGGCTCCGTGTTTTCAGAATGAATGATGGGCGTGGTGGTCATGTCCCAGGCACGGTCGGAACCCACCACCAAAGCGGCGCCGGAAGCAGCGGATGTGCCGATCAGGGGAACTTCGCTGGTGCCCTTTGCCAGCACCTGTTGCTGGTTCTGGGTGAAGGTTTCGTTGTCCAGCAGTCCTTCCGTGTACAGCCGATTGAAGTATTTCAGGAATTCCTTGTAATTTTCCGTGTTGGCCAGGAAATACACATTGCCTTCATCGTCCACGTCGCAGTAATTGACGGAGGAGTCAATGGGCAGAGCGAAGAAGTTTGCCAGCAGCTTCAGGCCGCTCTGGCCATACAGCAAGGACATGGGAATTTCGTCCTTCTGGCCGTTGCCGTTGGGGTCGTCATCCCGGAAATGCACCAGCACGTCATACAATTCTTCCGTGGTGGTGGGCATTTCCAGATTCAGGGCGTCCAGCCAGGGCTGGTAGATCATGAACACGTTGGTGGGCATGATGGTGGTTTCCTTGGTGGCATAGTTGGCCTGCTGGGCGAAGCCGCCGATAGAGCCGTCGTCAAAGTATACAAGATCCTTCAGCGCGGGGTCCTTTTCTACAATGGCCATGAAGTTGGGCAGATATTCCACATAATCCGCCAGATTGACAAACACGCCGGCGTCCATGTTTTTCTTAACTTCTACGGGAGTGATATTGGTTTTGGTGATGACGTCCGGAAGGTCGCCGCCAGCCATCATGACATTGAATTTTTCATTCCAGGCGGCGGAGTCAATTTCCGTGAATTCCAGATTCAGGTTCAATTGTTCCGCGACATACTGCCATGCGGTGTTTTCTGCGGCGGGCGCATTTACGGCCGCATTGCGCCGAACCAGGACGGTTAGCGTAACGGGTTCTTCAGCAAGAACAGCCTGGAAGGAAAACAGCGCCAGAATCAGGGCAAGCAACAATGCCAGTTTCTTCATGGAAGTTCCTCCTTGCATATTTGGTTTTGGGCTGGCCGCCGCTCCGTCGCGATCGGAGGGGCCGCGTTCCTGGACAGGGCGTCGACGCCGTCAGGATACTTTTATTGTATCGGAATGTATCGGAATATTCAATCGCTTTTCGGCCTTGTAAAATATGCAAATTGGCTGAAAAACGGTGAAATGCACGCTAACCTTGTTGGATTTTGCGGTATTGCAGCGGTGTAATTCCCTCCAAACGCTTGAATTTGCGAATGTAATTGTTGACATCCACATAGCCCACCGCCAGAACAATGTCCTTCACCAACATATCTGTTTTCTTCAGCAGCGTTCGGGATTGTTCCATGCGGATGTCGTCCAGCGCCACGGAAATGCTTTGCCCGGTTTTTTCCTTGAAGCAGGCGTTCAAATAGTTTTTCGACACATGAAGCGCATCGGCAATTTCATCCGTGCCCAGCATGGGATCTGCATGGTGGGCGCGCAGATATTCCATTGCGGCCGTTGCCACATGTGCGCGCAAATGCAGCTTCTCTTCGGAAGCGCCTGCGCAGATGTCCTCCATTACCCGCAGAAGCGTGTCGCGCGCTTCGTCAATGGTTTCCGGTTCGAAATCCGTGTCCGGCATGTCTGCCTCCGCATATCCCGATTCTTCTGAAATGCGACGCATGGTGGCCAGCAGGTTAAAATATGCTTGCTTGAAAGAAAGCAGATCGCTGGTTTCGTACAGAACGGGAAAAAATTTTTCCAGTTCGGCTTGCGCGGCGGCAATGTTTCCCGACAGACAGGCGTTTTTCAGCGCCGGAGCATCGGGCGGATCGGTTTCCAGGCGCGTGGGTACGGGCGGGGCTTCCGCGTCCAACAAGGAATTCCAACCCGCCTGCAGCCGAAGCTGGGAGACGCGCTGTACAACGGCATATTGTTCCGGAATGTCTTCGCAAACAAGAAAGAACGGCCCGATGGTGATGGTTACGGTTTGCTCCGTCAGACGGGGAATGTCTTGCATGATTTCGACGATGCATTCCCGCACCTGCGGGCGGGTTACGCCTTCTTTCAGCCGAAGCAGCATTAGCCATTGACGGGAATCGCTCATGGGGGAAACGATTCTGCGAAGGCACAGGGCGTCCAGCGGCGCAAAGGTTTCCATCAATTCCTGCTCTATGGCGGTGCGGTTCGCCAGGTCATAGGTGTTCAAAAACGCCCGCAGCTGATCCAGCGCGCAATGCAGAAGCAGCATGGGACCTTCGCCCCATTCCCATTCCGAAAGAGCCCGCATATCTTCGTTGGACAGCTTTCGCCCGGACAGCAGCGCGTCAAGATAACGGGACATCAGCGCGTCTGTTTGAACGTGCACCAGGGACGCCAGGCGCGCCTTCTCGCTGGATACGTTTCGGTATACATCTTCAATGTCGGAAATTTCCGAATATCGGTTTCGGTTGAAAGAATGGCTTTCGGCGCCGGAAACGATGCGGTTGCGGGCCAGAAAGATGGGCGCATATACTTTTTTCGCCATCAGGGAATAGAGCAGGATGCCCAGCACAACGGAAATGACCAGATACAGCACCAGCATTTTGCCATACGCGCCCACAACGCTGTACACTTTTGGCCGGCAAATGCCAATTTCCAGTCCGAGAGAAATCGTACTGGAAGACTGGGCAGAATAGGTATACAAAACATTTCGATCGCGCTTTTCCTCAAATAGCAGGGTCCCATCGGGCGCAGTGAGGCGAAAATACGCCAATTCATCGGGGAAAACGCGTTCTATGCTGTAGCGGATCTGATCCAGATTCACCAAAAACAGCACGGCACGGCGGGAATTCGGATCCTCCGACAGCAGATAGATGTTGGCCAAGTATCGGCCCGTGGTGGTTTCCAGCGGCAGAACCGCATGCTCTTCCGTCAGGTTCAGATAGGAATCCAAATCCTTCAGCGTCAGAGGCAGCCATGCGTTGATTCGGTCAAAGAAATTTTTGTTGATCAGCGTGCGCTCTGAAAGCACATAGGGCACCAGATTCGAGGAATAAAACAGAAAATAGTTTTCCACCATATCAATGGAAAGAGAATAGCGGTTTATGGCGTTGTACGTGGTCAGCAATTTCCCGTCCCGCAGGATGTTGGCGCTTAAAAGCGCCGTGTCCGATTGCATGTTCTGGGCAATTTCGTGCATGGTCAGCATTTGGGAATCCACGGAATCCTGTAATTGCCGCACGGAATGGCCACAGGACGAAGTGAATTCGTCCTCCGTGAATTGCCACATCAGGCGAGCGATGGAGCCCGTGGCGATGAACACCAATGCGACGGTGATTACCAGGTATGTGATGAGCAGCCGGATGCGCAGGCTGCTCCTCTGGTCGTTTTTGTCTTCATGCGTTGCCGGCATTTGTATACACAACCTTTTTGGGGACACGGGACTTCCCGCGCCGTTATTTCATGTCAAATGAATTTCGACGGCGAAATCGTTCATTCCTGCTGACGCGCGGAATTTCTCCATGTCAGACGGTTTCCGCCGCGCCGGCCTTTGGCAGCAGGCTTTCCAGCGCTTCCCGAATTTCCGCATAACTGGTGCAGCGGCATAGATTGGATTCCAGCCAGTGCTCCATTTGGTATTCGTCCGCATTGGGGTGGCGGGTGATCAAAGCATGGCTGGCCATGAGGAATCCGCTGGTACAGAAGCCGCACTGAAATGCATGGTGATCCAAAAACGCCTGCTGCAGGGGCGTATCCTTCAGCCCTTCTACGGTGAGCAGTTCGTGGCCTTCCGCCTCCACCGCCAAGACCAGGCAGGATTTAACCGGCCAACCGTCCATTACCACGGTGCAAGCGCCGCAGTCGCCGTTTTCGCATCCGGCTTTGGCGCCGGTCAGCCCCAACTGCCGCCGCAGCACATCCAGCAAGGAATCTCCCGGCCGCGCCATGACCTCGCGGGTTTCTCCGTTTATGGTAAGGGGAATTGTGCAGCTCCCTTTGCGAAGAATCATGCTTCGGCCTCCAGTCTTGTCAGCGTTTGCACCAGCGCTTCCCGCAGCACAAACAAGCGGTATTCCCTGCGGGCTGCCTGGTCTTCCAATGCGCCTTCCCGCAATTGAGCCAGAATGGCGTCTGCCCGGGCGGACGGCGTCGCGGCGGCGTCAGACGCGATTTTCTCCAGCGCTGCGTCCCGAAAAGGATGCTGTTTTACGCCCGAAAATGCCAGGCGAAGGCCCTCCGGCGCGCGCACGGCGGCAATGGTTGCCATGGGATAATCGATCTTGTCTCCCCGCGTGCGTTTGACATGCACGAACGGAAAACCTGCGGCCTCCGCCGGCACCAGAAATTGTACGACCAGTTCCTCCGGCGCGCGCCGAAACCGCCCGTCGAACGCTTCGGCCAGCGGACGGTCCGACGTCTGGCCCCGCAGAAAGGTGCGCACGGTGGCGTCTGACAACAACAACGGCAGCACGGCTTCCCGATACTGGATGGTTCCGCACACGTTGCCTGCCAGGGTAATGCGGCATTGATTGGTGTGATCCGCGATGCGGGAGACGGTGGTTCCCAGCAGCGGAAAGATCCCGCTTTCCGCGATTTCCGAAAGGGTTGCGGCTCCGCCCAGCACAATTTGCCCGTCCTTTTGCTGCAGAACCCGGCATTCCGGAATGGATTTTATGTCGATCAGCGCACGCGGCCGGATGCTGCCCACCCGCGCCATCGACAGAATTTCGGATCCGCCGCCGTACAGGCAATACGGTTCGCCTTCCGCCATCTGAATGGCAACCGGATATTCTGCCAAGGATTCCGGGCGGTAGTATGTCAGATCTGTCAGCGTCATTGCCCGTTCTCCTTTCCCGCCAGGGCGAAATAGATGCTCTCCGGCGTCAGAGGAAGCGCGTTCAGATGCGCGCCCGAAGCGGTAGAAAGCGCGTTGCCCAGCGCGGCTGGCATGCCGATGATGCCATGTTCCGAAAAACTGCGGGTGCCGAAAGGAGCGTCCAGCTGCGGCGTGGCGATGAGTTCCACGGCATAATGCGGTTCTTCGCCGATGTGCATGGGTTTGTACGTGCGCAGAGAGGACGTCAGGGGAAATCCCTCCCCGTCGTACAGCAGCGCTTCGCTCCGGGCAAGGCTCAGTCCCATGCTCATGCCGCCCCGCACCATTGCGCAGGTTTCTTCCTGGTCGAGAACCGTGCCCACGTCCATGACGGTGACGGCGTTTACCAGACGGTAGGTGTCATCCTTCTGGTCCCATTCCACCTCAACGCCCTGCGCGCCCACCGTCCAGGAATGCCCGGTCTTTCCCTTGCCGGTATCCTCTGCCAGCGGGCCGATGTGGGGCATGACGGAGCTTCCCCGGCCCACCACCTCCCGGCCCACGGCGTTGCCGTCGGGCAGCACCACGCCCAACGCCAGATCCTGATATCCCAGACAAAATTTGGGTTGATGGCGCACGTAAATGCGTTCCTGACCATGCTCCAGATCCTCCACCGGCACGCGCAGGGCGAGAGACGCGTTCTGCTTTAATTGCAACAGGGCGTCCTCCGCCGCGTCCATCACGGCCCTGCCCGCCAGATAGCTGCTCAGGCTGGCCACCGTTTTCCAGTATTTCGGCATGACGCGGGTATTTACCATGGGATGGGCATGTACGCGATCGTAGGGCATGCGCAGTTTTTCGGATACCATACGGCACAGCCGCGTGATTCCGCCGTTGCCCATCTCCACCACGGCGACCTGCAGATTTGCGCTGCCGTCGTCATTGAAGGTAATCACGGCGCCTGCGGAGGCGTCCGTGGAGGGATTGGGCGTCTTCCACAGGCAGGAAACGCCCTTGGCGCGCACGATGCCGTTGCCCAGGTCGATTCTGTCGCCCGCGTCCCAGTCCATCAGGGCCCGCAGGCGGGATACACAGGCGGCAGGATCGCCCATGTTGCTGGAAGTAACTTCCACCTGCGTGGGCGTGGTGCTGCCGGGAGCAATGAGGTTCTTTTCCCGCAGCAGCAGCTTGTCCATTCCCAACATTTCCGCCAGCACGTCCAGCGTCCGTTCCACGCAAAACGTGCAGCTTTCGTGGCCAAAGCCGCGATATGCGGTGCTGTAGGTGTGGTTTGTGTATACACAGCGCGCATTGCAGGCGAGATCGTCCAGGGCGTAAGGCCCGGTGCAATCAACGGCCACCGCCTTGGCCATGTTGGGCGCGATGTCCGCATATGCGCCCGCGTCCACGGAAAAATCCATCTCACCCGCCAGAAGCATGCCTTGCGAATCCGCACCCAGGCGAATGACGGCGCGCATTCCCATGCGCCCGGGTGACATGGTCATGTCCTGTTCCCGGGAATTGGTCAGGCAGATTCGCCGCCCGGGCAGCGCCCTGGCGGCCAGCGCCGCCATCAGTTCCAGCTGTACGGCGGACTTTCCGCCATAACCGCCGCCTACATAAGGCGCTTCTACTTCGATCATGCCGTCGTCCATGTCCAGCGCCAGCGCCGCCAGATGACGCACGGTGAAAGGCGCCTGGGTGGACGCGAGAATCCACAGGGTGCCGTCTGCGCGCAGCTGGGCCATGGCGGTTCTCGGTTCCATGAAGGCGTGATAGGAAGGAGGCAGGAAGAAACGCTCTTCCGCGACGGCGGCACAGCCAGCCCATTTGGAAGCGGGGTCGCCTTTGCGAATGCGGAATTCTGCCGCGATGTTTGTGCCGGCCACGGGCTTGATGTCCTCCGCCAGAACGGCATAATTCGCCGCGTCCGGATGCAGGATGGGCGCGTCCGTTGCCAATGCTTCCGATACGTCCATCACGGGGCGCATGGGCGATATGTCCCAACGCACCAGCGCGGCGGCCCGGCGCGCCTGCTCCGGCGTTTGCGCCACCACCAGCGCAATGGGTTCGCCGGCATAGCGAACCGTTCCGGAAGCCAGAATGGGCCTGTCCTGAAGGAGAACGCCGGTTCGGGGCATGCCTTCTCCGCCCGTGAGCACTGTCAGCACGCCTTCAGACCTGCGGGCGGCCTGGGTGTCCACCAGGCGCAGGCTGCCATAGGCCGTGTCGCTCAAGGCGGCGCAGGCGAATACCGTGTCCTGTGTAAGATAATCCAGCGCATATTTTGCTTGTCCCGTCACCTTATCCGGAGCGTCTTTCCGGATGATTTTTTCCGCCATCTGCATGGATCAATTTTCCTCCTCGCGTATGTTCGAGAATTATTTTGTGAATTTTGGCGGAAAAAATACGCGGAAAAGCGGGAAACGGCCATGTTGGCCGCCTCCCGCGGAAAGAAACGATTAATATGCCAAATTGCGGAAATTGGGAATTTCATGGAGGGTAATGATGTCGGTATTATGGGCGGAGCAAGCCTCTTCGTCGCCGGAGCGGCTGAGTATGTATAAATTTTCGCCGCTTATGCACATGCTGGCGTAATGCCGGCTTTCCAGAGGCGATTTTCCCATGTCCACCAGACCGGCGAAGCACCAGTCCACGCAGTTGGTGGAAAAATGCAGCTGCAGGCGATGCCGTTCGTTATCGGGCAGGCCAAATCGCTGGCTGGACATGGTTTCCGGCTTGGCCATGCTGTCCGTGGACTGGCTGCTGAGCAGCCAATACAGGCCGGAAGGCGCGTCGTATAAAATGTGGAATTTCATTTGGCCGCCGGGCATGGGAAGATACAGCAGCGTTTTTCCCGAAGGAGCGACAACGCGTTCCATTTTCATGGAACCGTCGGATTGTTCCACCACCTTCATCACGCAGCAGTAGTTTGTCCGCCCGGTATGCGCCCGCATGAACAGATGGAAGGTGTGGCCGGTAGGATCGTACCAGATGTGATTTTCGTCGGAAATATGCACCACGTTCGTTTCCAGCCAGCCCAAAGGCGCGCAATACGCGCCATTGGAAAGACGCGTTCCTTCCTCCAGATCCAGCGGATAGAAGGGTATGCCGAAGTAGTCCGTGTTTTCATATTGCATGACCTGGCGGAATTCCATGGAATCGGAAAACGTCCAACTTTCCGGCAACGTCAGGTCGTCGTGGATATTGCCGCGCATCAGCACGGGTTCCAGCGCCCGCACGGGCCAACCCGTGACGCCGTCGGGAACCCGTTCCATGACCAAATATACGTTTTCCCCCGCATAGCACACGTTGGCGGGAGCCTGATGCCAGAATTCGCCGCTGGTCAGTTCCGCAGCCTCTGTCCAGGTTTCCCCGCCATCGTCGGAGCGAATGATGCGAAGGTCCTTGGCGTGCCCCAGCACGTACAGGGATTTGCCCGCCGTAAAGGGTCGGGCATGGCAAAACGGAAACTGAACGGTCTGGCGCCATGTGGCACCATGGTCGTCCGAGATGAAGACCATGCCGCAAAATTGATAGCCTTCCGTCTTGCTGTAGGCGGTGTTCTGATAATGTCTTTCCACGCCTTGCCCGCCTACATCCAACGTTCCGATGAGCCGGCCGCTTTCCAGCGCGCAGATGCCTGGACTGTAGGTATACACCGTTTTCGGATCCGGGGAACGATACATAATGGATTTTATGGGCGCCATCGGCCGCATGAAATCGCCTCCTGCTGCAGGAATTTTTTGTGTTTTCATATGATAGGCTTCCAACGGGCGAAAGTCAATGGCCGGACAGGACAGCGAGATACCTTTTTCGGACATGCCCTTTGCGAAAACGCCTTGGCGCGCAGAATCAATCCATCATGGTGGCAATTTCCTCGTCGGACAGTTCGGGCTGCAGCGCCTTGTTGATGCCCATGGCGATGACCTGAGCCGCGTCTTCCACCATGGAATCAATCTCCCGGGGCGTAACGATCATTTCTCCCATGGAGCATTGCAGCAGTTCCCGTTCAATGTCTGCAAAAGCCTGTTCGTGCTGCTGGCTTTCCTCTGAACCGCCAAGATATTCCATGGCGTCCCGGGCCAGCGTCGCGGCATAGATCACCGTAGGCATGCCGATGGCCACAACCTCGCATCCCAGACTGCTCTTGGTCAGTGCGCGGCGGTGGTTGCCGACGCCGGAGCCGGGTTGAATGCCTGCGTCCGTCATTTGAATGGCGATGCCGATGCGGGACGACGAACGGGCGGACAGACTGTCCACGCACACCACGGCGGCGGGCTTCAGCTTTGCGGAAAGGCTTTCCACCATTTCCACCGTTTCCACGCCCGTGATGCCCAATACGCCCGGGGCAATGGCGCATACGCTGCGCATTCGCCGGTCCGCAAATTCCGGCAATTCCCGAAGAATATGCCGCGTTACCAATACGCGGTCCACGGTCATGGGACCTAAAGAATCCGGCGTGATCAAGCGGTTCCCCAGACCGACCACCAGAATGGGCGGATTTTCTCCGTCAGGCTTTTCAATGCCCAACGCTGCCAGCATGCGCCCAATTTCTTCTCCCAATAAATTGGATACCGCAATCCGCACGTCCGGATCCCGTTCCCGCAACATGGGAGCTTCCAGGGTGAGATAGCTGCCGATGGGCTTGCCCAGGATGCCGGCGGCCTCTTCCGTTTCCACCATCACTTCCGTCATGGTGACTCCGGATTCCTCCCATTGGTTTATCTGTACTCCGGGCAGGTTCTCCTGTCCGGATGCCTGAAAGGCCTCCATGGCCAAATCGGTGTGAATTTGTCGCATATTGATCCTCCGATTTCCGGTTTTTCGCCGTTAGTTTACCCAGGTTTTTCATCAAAATGTATGATGACGCTTGCATTTTGGCGGCGGGTGTGATAAAATAGGCATTACTGATTTTGCGTAGGGAGGTGAAAGATCTTGCCGAATATTAAGTCTGCCATCAAACGCGTAAAGGTGAATGAGAAAAAGAACCTGCGCAACCGGATGATTAAGTCCGCCATGAAGACCCAGATCAAAAAATACGACACCGCCATCAATGCGGGCGAAGCCGATGTCAAGTTGCTCAGTATGACCCAGGGTGCGGTTGACAAGGCTGCCGCGAAGGGCGTTATTCATAAGAACGCCGCGAACCGCAAAAAGGCTCGCTTGGCGAAGCGCCTTGCAAAGGCGGCCCAGTAATGGAATTTCGGAAAGAATTGGGCGGATGGGGGAACGCATGCGATGCGTTCCCCGTCTTATTATACATAGAAACAGAATCGATGCCGGCTTTGTCGGATGGAGGATGGCATGCAGGATTTGTTTTCGGCGGCAGCAGAGGCCAGCGCGGAAAAACGAAAGCCGCTGGCGGATCGGATGCGGCCGCGAACCCTTGATGAGTTTATCGGTCAGGATCAAATCGTCGGGCCGGGAAAGCTGTTGCGCCGGGCAATTGAAGCGGACCGGTTGACCAGTTCCATTTTCTGGGGACCGCCGGGCTGCGGCAAGACCACGCTGGCTTCCGTCATTGCCCACGCGACCAAGGCGGAGTTTGTGAAACTGAACGCCGTTACCAGCGGCGTGGCGGATGTTCGAGAGGTTTTGAAGGCCGCGGAGGACCGTCAACGCATGTATGGCCGGCCTACGTATCTGCTGCTGGATGAATGCCACCGGTGGAGTAAGGCGCAATCGGATTCCATTCTTCCCGCCATCGAGACGGGCGTGATTCGCTTTATCGGCTCCACGACAGAAAACCCCATGGTATCCATGACACCCGCCATCGTCAGCCGGTGCCGGATGTTTCGATT